>JAFWRK010000042.1 GCA_017519965.1 Bacilli bacterium | reverse complement strand
TTCTTTACTATTAATAAAGAAGATATAGTCTTTACTATTCTTTATTAGTTCTATTTCTTTAGTACTTAAGAATAGATTCTTAGTAATTATATATTCTTTACTATAATCTTCTATATCTACTCCTATATCTTCTTTATCTATTCCAATTATTATTCCATTATTGCTTTTAGAAAAACTTATTTTTAATTCATTTATTTCTGGTCTACCTAAATCACTATATTTAAAACTATTTATTAAATTATATTTATTAATACTTTTTAAATACATTTTTAATAAATATATACATAGTTCATGTCTTAATCTATCTTCATATTTAATATAGTCTTTATTAATAACTAATCCATTATTTAATTCTTTTACTTTTAAATAATCATCATATGTTACTTTATTTATTTCATTAAATATGTAGACCATCAAATGATCCTTCTTTATACATTGTCTTAATTATTTTTCTATATAATTTACAAATACTATTTAATCTCTTCTTAGTATATAAACTCTTTTGACAAGTTATTAGTAAGTGATATTTATTTTGCATTGCATCTACAAAGAAACTTAAATCTACTTCATCTTGATCTCTATCAAATTCATATTCAAATATACTTTTTGCTAATTCATAGTAGTTAGAGAATACAAATATTGTTTTTCCTTCATTCATTAAGTCTTTTTCATTTACTTTTTTATGATAGAAATCATATTTATCATACTTAGAGTTTTGTAATAATGTATCATTTAACTTTTGTAGACTTTTTACTACATCATTTGATATTTTTATACTTTGAGGAATTATATTTATTAGCATTCCAACTATATTATCAATATTAGTTACTGGTAAGTCTCTTCCTGATATTACTTTATAGAAGAATGATGATTTAGATGATGTTGATACTGCTAATAGATAAGCATAAGCTAATTCAAAGAATGTATTTTCTGATATTGATTTCTTTTTACAGAATTCTTTTATCTTCTTAGTTTCTTCTTCATCTATCCAATCTACTGTATCCCAGTTTCCACTATCTATTGAGTTATTATCATATGGTATTGTTTTAGCTTTACCAATAGTTTTAAAGTATGAATTCCAATACTCTACTGTTTCTTTTGTTTCTCTTCTATTAATTATTGCTAAAGAATCTTCTAATAAAGATTTTTCTTTAGATTTATCATATTCTTTTGATAACTTATTATATGTTGTTCCACTTTCTAATTGTTCATAGATATTTGATAAGTCTTGTATTACTAGTTCTACACTCCATCCATCTACTATGATATGAGATACACTAAATAATAGTTTAACTTCTCCTGTTGTTAATCTGAATAATTTAAATCTTAACATTGGATCTTTTTCTATATCAAATCCTCTAATTATATCTTCTTTACATATTAGTTTATATTCATCTTCAGTAACATTATCTATTTCTTCAAACTCTATTTCTCTATTTTTAAATCTAATTTGATAAGGTTTTTTCTTATCATCTATTATTACTGTTGTTAAGGCTTCATTTTTTATTGGTAATAAACTAATTGCTTTCTTTAAGTTTTTAACATTAATATTTTCTGGACATTTATAGAAATATTGTAAGTAATTATCACCTACTATATGTTCTCTATATGCTTCTAACATATACATTTGTGTAGGTGTTAAATATGAGATATTTAAAGCTTGATATCCTAATTCTTTTTCTTTTTCAGCTACTTTATCTTTATATTTATCATCTTCTAATGATATATATTTAGCTGCACTACAAGATGATTCTTTTACTTTTCCTAATTCTCTTATTGTTTTACTTCTTAATAAGTCACATACTTGATAAGTATAACCTAATTCTCTTAATCTAGATATTATTGTAATTGCTTTTATTGATGACCCTCCTATTTCATAGAAATCATCTGTTACTCCAATATTATCTTCTTCTAATATTTCTTTATAAATATTTAGAGCTATTTCTTCAAATTCAGTTTCTGGAGCTACACATTCAGTTTCTCTAGTTTTAGGCATACTTCTTAGTTTTTGTTTATCTATTTTACCATTTAAAGTTAGAGGCATTACATCTACTTGATAGATATGTGATGGAACCATATAATAAGGAAGTTTTGTACCTAAGTATTCTTTTATTTCTTTAGATGAGATTATATTGTCTGATAAAACATAAGCATCTATTTCTTTTTCTCCATCTCCTTTAGTTTCTGCTAATAAGTATACATCTTTTATGTAATCTATTTCTTTTATACAGTTTTCAATTTCACCAAGTTCTATTCTAAAACCTCTTATTTTTATTTGATCATCTATTCTACCTATATAGATTATTTGTCCATCATGTCTATATTTTACTAAGTCTCCACTACGATACATTTTCCCTTTTTCAAATGGACAATCTACGAAGGCAGCTTCTGTTTTATCTTTTTGTTTTAGATATTCTTTTGCTACTCCATATCCAGCTATACATAATTCTCCAGGCTCCCCTACTCCACATAATTTATTATTGTTATTAATAAATATTTTAGCATTTTGGATTGGTTTACCTATAGGTAATACTTTATTATTTAATTCAGTTATTTCATATGACATAGTATTTACTGTTGCTTCTGTTGGACCATAGGTATTAAATACTCTTCTTTTATTCATCCATCTTTTTAGATCTTCATAATCTGCAGCTGCACTACCTGATTCTATAGCTTTTAGAGTTGGTAAATTATTTGGATCTAATAGTTTAATATAAGCTGGTGTTAAAGCTGCTACTGATACTTTATTTCTTTCCATGTATTTTTCTAGTTCTCTAGGTTCATCAATTAGTTCACTAGGCATTAAACATAATGTTCCACCTAATCCTAATATTGTAAATATATCCCATACAGATTGGTCAAAGGCAATTGATGCGAATTGAAGTAATGTATCTTTATTAGTTATTCCATATATATCTTGATAATTAAATACTAGGTTATATAAACCTTTATGTCTTAATACTACTCCTTTAGGTTTACCAGTAGTACCAGATGTAAATATACTATATGCTATACTATCATTTTTTTGTTTTCTTATTGGATTAGTTTTATTTCCTTCATTATCTAGTTCACTTATATTTATTATTGGAATATCCTTACTAATTTTTATTTCTCTAGACATTGTAAATACCATCTTTGGATCACAAGTATCTATAATGTACTCTATTCTATCATCTGGATATTTTGGATCTATTGGTACATAAGCTGCTCCACTCTTTTCTATTGCTAGAATGGCTATTACCATTTCAATACTTCTATCTGGTACTATAACTACAAAGTCATTTACTCCAATACCTTGTTCAATTAATTTATTTGCTAAGATATTAGACTTTTCATTTAACTCTTTATATGATATTGATTCATTATCGAATATTACTGCACTTTTTCTTTTATATTTTTCTACATTTTCTTCAATAACGTCTATTATTGTTAGATTATCATCTATCTCTTTATACGGCTTATTAAATTTAGTTTTAATTAGTTCTATTTCTTCTTTATCTGTTAATTCAATATCTTCTAATTTACTATTAATGTTTTTAGATAGATTATCTAAGACATTCTTATAATGTCTTATGAAATATTTCATATTTTCTTTTTCATAATAATTTGATGCATAATATAAGTCTATTTTATATACATCTTCTTCTTTAAATACATTTAAAGATAGTATTCCATCTGTATTCTTTTCTTTTTTACCAAATACAAATTTTACCTTATTATAGTTTTTGTTTTCTTCTTCGCATTCATTATACTTAATTAATTCTTTACTTAATTTAGTAATTAAATCATTGAATGTTTCTGTTTCTTTTGTTTCTAGTCCTATAGGTAGTATTTTATTATCTACTCTTAATTCTAGGACTATTGAGTTTTGTCTTCCGTATCTTTTTAATAAAAATAAAAAAGTGCCCAATAACACAAATAAATTATTATCTAATTTCATTTTCTTAGATAACTTATCTGCTTCTTGAACACTATATTCTATTCTTATTTTTTTATAGTCTCGTAATTCTTCATTATAGTCTATAAAATCACTGACGGAATTGAACTCTTGATAACCATTTTTCCTTATACTCTCGATATAGTTCACGAGTGATCACTTCCTTTACATGTTTTCTTATATCACATGTAAAAATATTTTTCAATAAAAAAGAATTAAAAATTAATTTAATTCTTATTTTTCTTCCAATATCTCTTTAATTTTTAATTTAGCTGTATCTATTGATTCTTGATTTGGATATACAACTGATAACTTCATTTGTGGATATGAATATGTTTCTGTCATACCTCCTGTACCTGTAAGGTTAGAGGCACTCATATTCCATCCCTTCATATCGTTTATTTGGAAATTAATTAATTCTTGGATATTTTCTGTTGATACGTTTGTATCAAATGTACCACCAAGAGCATTTAATAAGTCTTGGAAGTTATATAGTATTGTATCTGTTGATGCAATCTTGTCTAATAATACTTTCATTACTTGTTGTTGATTTTCTGCTCTATGTTGATCTCCATTAGAGTATCCATGACGTTCTCTTGCAAATGCTAAGGCACATCTTCCATTTAAATAGTTTGCACCAGGTTTAATAACACATCCTCTATCTGTCCAACAACTTATATTGTAGTTAACATCACTATTTACTGTAATTCCTCCTACAGCATCTACTAAGTTTGTTACTGCATTAAAGTTTACTCTTACATAGTAATCTGCTTCATATCCTAGTATGTCTTCTACTGTTGCTTTAGAAAGATTTACTCCTCCTATTACTCCTGCATGAGTTAATTTATCTCTTAATCCTGTTGTTCCATGTATTTGTACATAATAATCTCTAGGAACATTTACTAATAATATATTTCTAGTTTTAGGATTAACTACTACAAACATATTTACATCACTTAAACTACGTGATGGCATTCCACTACCTCTAGTATCTATACCACTTAAATATACTATAAAAGGTTTACTAGTAATTTTATTTTTATTTTTCTCTATTACTAATTCTTTCTTATATTCAATTTTACCTATTATTTTTATTTTATCTTTATAAGATTCATCATTTTCTAATAAAGCATCATAGTTACCACTATTAACTATTACTAATTTTTCTTTATTAGTAGTTATATCACTAAATAAGTCAAAATAGTTTTCTACTTCTTTAAATTTAACTTTTACTACTGATCTTACTTGAGTTTGAAACTCTTCAATATCATCTACATCATTATAATAGTATAATGTTTCACCTTTAATATCTTTTAATTCTTTATATTTAGCTTCTTTATTAGCTACTACATAATATGTATCTGTAGTTATTTTAATATTTAATCCATTATATAAGAAGTCTAGAGTTTGTTGCATTCTTACTGTTGCAAATAATTCTAGTGGAATAAATATAAGCATTATAATATTATTAATTATTAATACTTTTCTTTTTGTCTTCTTATGTATTGCAAAGAATAAGAATAGTAATTCCATAATACATAATACTATTATTATTGGATATAAGTATTTACTAGGTAATACACGCATTCTAATTAAATTAATAAAGAAAAATACTAATACTACTACTGATATTATTGTAATAATTTTACTTATTGTTTTTAGTACTTTTCCTGCTTTTTTTGCTTTCTTTGCCATCTCGTCACCTCTTTTAACTATTTATTATTATACAATATTTTTTATATTTTATAAACCTATAGTTCTATTTCTAATGCTCTCTTAATTACATCATCCATGTCATAATATTTGTACTCTGCTAAACGTCCTCCAAATATTACATTCTTTTCTTTATTAGCTAATTCTCTATATTTGTCTGCTAATGCATTATTTTTATCATCGTTTACTGTATAGTACTTTTCTAATCCTTTTTCATAGTCTTTTGGATATTCGTAAGTTACTATTGTCTTCTTATTATCTGTAACAAATTCAAAATGTTTATGTTCTATACTTCTTGTATATTCTTGATCATGTGAAGTATAGTTTACTACTGCATTTCCTTGATAATTATCTGTATCATAAGTTTTATTTACGAATTCTAAACTTCTCCACTCTAATTCTCCTAGAGAATAATTAAAGTATTCATCTATAGGACCTGTATATACTATCTTTTCAGCTAATGAATCATAATACTCTTTATTAGATAAATAATCAGTATTTAATTGTACTTCTATTCCTTCTAACATCTTTTCTACTAGTTTTGTATATCCTCCTATAGGAATACCTTGATATCTATCATTAAAATAGTTATTATCATATGTTAATCTAACTGGTAATCTTTTAATTATAAAAGCAGGTAATTCTTTACAATCTCTATTCCATTGTTTTTCTGTATAACATTTAACTAATTTTTCATATATAGTTCTACCTACTAATGAAATAGCTTGTTCTTCTAGATTCTTAGGTTCTCCAGTAATTTCTTTCTTCTCTTCATTAATATGTCTTATTGCATCTTCTGGAGTTATTACATCAGTCCATATTTTAGAGAATGTATTCATATTAAATGGCATATTATATATTTCATTTTTATATCTAGCTATTGGACTATTAGTATATCTATTAAATTCTACAAAACTATTTACATAGTCCCATACATCTTTATAGTCTGTATGAAATATATGAGCTCCATACTTATGAACATTTATACCTTCTATATTTTCAGTATAAACATTTCCAGCTATATGATCTCTCTTTTCTATTACTAGTACCTTCTTATTATTTTTTTTTAGTCTGTTAGCTATTGTAGAACCAAATAATCCAGATCCTACTATTAAATAATCATATTTTTTTTCCACTGTATTACCTCCATTTATAATTTAATAATTTCTACATTATCGCAATGTTTTTTAAATTCATCTCTTAGTTCTTCTAATTCTTTATTAGTTACTTCTTCAAAATGTGGCATTTCTAATTTTAGTGATTTGTATTTAGATTCTCCAAGTCTATGTATTTTAAATAGTTCTATTCTTTTAAATTTATGTTTTTTTAATAGCTTATTTATTTCTTTAATATTTTCTTCTGTAAATGTATATTTTGGTACTACTGGTATTCTTATGGTTATATCTTTATTTTTTTCATATAAATAATTTAAATTTTCTATAAAGAAATGAGAATTACCATTTATTAATCTAACTTCACTTTTATTAACTATTTTCATATCTACAAAATATTCATCCACATATTTTACGGCTATTTCTAAGTATTCATTGGGTACTGTTAAAGCCGTTTCTATACATATATTTATATTATTTTCTTTTAACTTTTTTAATAATGGTTCTATATCTTTAAATTTCCATAAACATTCTCCACCTGAAAATGTTACTCCACCATCTTTATCATAATAATCTTTGTCTTTCATTATTACTTTATATAATTCGTCTAATGTATACTCTTTTCCATATGTTCCCTCTATTCCGTCATTATTATACTTTTCTATTTCAAAGTTAATATTTTCTGGGTTAGAACACCACGGACATTTAAGATTACAGCCTTTAAAAAAAACTGTTGTTCTTATTCCTGGTCCATCATGAAGACTAAATCTTTGTATGTTAGTTACTATTACCTTCATTTTTTAAAGCCCTTTCAATTAGATAGTCTTTATATTCATCTGGTAAATCTTTAAAGTATGCACTAAATCCCCATACTCTAACTATTAAATTTGGAAACTTTTCTGGGTTTTCTCTAGCTTCTATAAGTTGTTTACTACTGATAACATTCATTTGCATTTCAAAGAATCCTTTTTTAATACTTAATAATAAGAAATCTAAGAATTTATTATAGTTATCTTTGATAAAGTTTGGAGTTATAAAGAAATCTATTACATTTCCATTAAATCTATTATCACTATAATCTAATTGTGAAGCAAAACTAACTAATTCTGTATAAGCGTTTGCTTTATCGTTAGATATATGTACTGCGAAAGGCTCTTTTGCTTTTCTTCCATCAAATGAAGCTGGATAATCAATGGACTCTGTTATATATGATGGTGCACTTAATCCAAATTTATATTTACCACCTAATGGATTCTTCTTATTTTTAAAATAACTCGATACTTCTTTAATTATTGTATTAGTTAGTTCAATTATATAATCTTTATCTACTCCATATTTATCTTCTTCTAGTTTTATTTGTTTTATTAATTTCTCTTGTTCTTCATAATTACTATTTACTATTTTTATAAATTCTTCCATAGTTAGCTTTTTATTTTTAAATACATAATTATCTACTATTAGTATAGAATTAACTAGATTAGATAAACCAACACTTGTAAATCCATAATTATTATAGATTGCTCCACCATTAGATATATCCTTATTATTAGTAATACAATCTTTATTAAATAGTGTAAGTATTGCATCTTTTGCAAATACTTTTGAATCTATTTTGTTTCTAAATCTATCTAAATACTTATTAAGATATTTGTAATAATTTTTTTTTAACTCTTCTGTACTATTAATATTTGTTTCTTTTAATATATCTTTTAGTGGTTCCATGAAGTTTATTGTACCTAAATTATTTTGATCAAATGACTTCCCTGGTATATATGGTTCCCAACAAGCTGCTGTTCCATAATTATAAGCATCTTCTTTACTATAACCAAAATCTATTAATTTAGGTATTATTACATCATCATTAGCAAATAATGGACATCCTATTCCAGTTGAAATACATTTAAGTGATAAATCCATTAAACTTCTTGGAACGTTTTTAGATACTCTTAACAATACTTTAGGATCTGGATCTTTTAATTCTTCCATTAATTCAATAATCATATAAGTTAAATCATTAGTGAAATAATTACCCTTTTTATCAATTCCGCCTAATATGATGATTTGACCAGTATCTCCATATAGTGAGTTACTTTTAAAATAATAGTCTTTATGTAGTAACTTTAAAAACTCTTTTAGATACTCTTTTGCTTCTTTTTTAGATATTATTTTTTTAACTATATCATCTATATAATATTTATCTAAAATTAAATCTAATCTACCAATTCCATTTAAGAATATTCCTGTTTGCCATAGTAATTGGTTTATAAATAGTATTCTTTGTAACGCATCTTTAAATGAATTAGCTTTTCTATCTAATAGTCCTTTTAGACTATCTTTAATATCTTTATTATTTACTATATTTATTTCTCTATTTATTAATAGTTCTATTCCATTTATTAAATCTAATTCATTTTTATATAATTCTTCATTACTAATTTTACTTATCTCTTCTTTATAATCATTTATAGACTTATCTAATATCATATTATAATCTAACATTAGATTACCTATTATCTGTCCTTTATGATAAAACGTTTTATTTATATCTATATGATAGTAAAAATTATTTGATTTAATACTTTCTAGTTTTATTTTACTAAATAGTTTTGTATATAATTTGTAATTATTTACTTTAAAATAGTATTTAATTTTATTATCTTTATTAATATTAGCTATTTTAGTACCATAAAAATATCTTTGTAAGTTTTTATCTCCTACTAGCTTTTTAATAGCTTCCTTAACTTGCATACTGTTTTACCTCCAAATCTACTAAGTATATTATCTATTATATCTAGTGTAAATTTGTCTTTGATAATTAATAAATACAATCCATAGATTGACCCACCTACTGCTACTTGTATAAATGAAGTAATTATTGTAGGACTCATTACTAATCCCATTATATATACTGGAATGAACATAATTATTGATCCAGTTACATATTTTAATGAACCTTTATATATAATTCTTACATCAAAGTCGTTTCTTATATCTATTGCTTGAACAATTATAATTAGTGTTTCAGCAAGTACAGATGATATAATTGCTCCTAATGCTCCAAATTTAGGTATTAATATGAAGTTTAAGCAAAAATTAAATATAGCAGCTATTACTACTGATTTTGTAAATAAATTTTGTTTTTTTACTGATATTAAATATTGAATTCCACTTACGTTATTTAATCCTATTGCCATGATAAGTGCTGATCCTATCATAATTAGAATTATAGAATCGCTGAATTCTTTTCCTAAGAACCATGGAACTACTGTATTAGCTGTTGCCATTAGTCCTGTCATTAGTGGGAATCCTAATAACCATACAAAGTTATATGACTTCTTTAAGTATTCTACTACTTGCTTATGATTTCCATCTGATATGGTACTTGAAATTCTTGGTGATACTACTGTACCTAATGATGTTACTAGTACTAAAGCTGTTTTTATAATCTTTTGAGATTGTTCATAGTTTCCTACTTGAACCATATTTTGAGTTAATGATCCAAGCATAGTTTTATCTAGTAAAGTATATACTTGTACTGCGATTTGAGGAATAAATAGACTGATTGTTGGAAGAATATGTCTTCTAAATCTAAGATTCTTATCTACCTTAACTAAGTATTTAGGTAGATGTATCCATAATGATAGATTTGCAAATAATGTAGATAATGCATATATTAATAGATATATATTTAAGTCTTTTCTTGTCTTTACAAATACGAATATTGCTATTACACTTAATGCTTTTATTACTACATTTCTAATTACTATCTTTTGAAATTCCTCTAATCCTTGATAGAACCATGATACATCAAATATATTTGCTATTATTTCTATTGATAAAATACCATAATATATACCATATTTTGTATTACGAATAAAAAATATATAGAAAAAGATTAATGATACGATAATAAAGAACATTCTGACTATGAATATTTCCCAGAATGCTCTTGAGTATTCTTTTTTATTCTTATTTACATAAGCTATTTCTCTTTTTCCATATAGAGCTGTTCCTAGTGTTCCAAATAAAATAAAATAAGTTGTAATTGATAATACATAACCATAGATACCTATTTTCTCTGCTCCTAATACTCTTGAAAGATATGGAGTTGTTATTATAGGTAATATAATTACTATAAGTTGATAAATCAAATTATATGTATAGTTCTTTTTGATAGATTTATTCATACTTTACTCCTTTTTTATTTCTTTATTAACCCTCTTACTTTACTAATTAATTCTTTATTATTCTTTTTGTTAAATTGATATATTAGATAATACATTACTATTATAATTAATAAATGTGAAATTGTTGTTGAGGATAATAATCCATAAAATTGTTCTGCTCTTATTTGCTCTATAAATATATAAATGTAATAAAAATATATTACAAAAAATATTATATTTTTATTACTCTTAGAAAAATTATAGTACAAAGTTGCTAAAAAACCAAATAACATTTGTAAAATACATACACCTATGTATCCAAAATCATAATAATATGCTTTTAAAGATGTATATATATTACTGTGCATGCCTCCTATTGTTTCCCATCCATATGAAGCTATTCTTGTAAAATTAACTATATGAAATTTGTTTAATAGAAGGTAAAATCCTGTAAATGTTTCTTCTCCTATATAACCTGCGTGTTCTGGTATTTTTGCTAAGAATAAATCAAATGATGGTATACCACAACTAAAATAGAATGTTATATATTTAATGAAACTTATATCTGTGCTTCTACCTAGTAGAGGTAACATTATATAAAATATTAATAGCATTGCTGCTATACTTAATCCCCCATATATAATTGTTTTCTTATTGATTTGTTTATCTTTTTTAATTTTAAAATATAGGAAACATAATAAAAAAATAATTATTAATTTCATAAAGAGCGATCTTCCTGATGTTAAAAGTGATTCACTCATAGATAATACTATAGGTATCAATAGCAAATAGTTTTTCTTCTTCATAAAAAAATTATTACAGAATGCATAAATAAATAATACGCCTATCACTACTGATGTTTTGTGCATCTGTTTTATTATAAAGTTTATATCAGCTGTTTTTGATGAAATTTCATTTGAATATAAAATACTTTTGCTTCTGTAATAAGATAATAGGCTTGATATATTATTACTATTATATCCAAAATAATGACATATTCTCTTTATTTCTACTATCATTAATACTATTGTTGTCACAATGAATATACTGGATACTATTATCTTCCATTTTTCTATTTTTATTTCTTTATTTCTAATATTTTTACTAATTTTCTTTTTATTACTAATTCTTTGAGCTATTTGTGCTCCTATTGTAAAGCTTAGTATTGCAATTAGAAAGATTAAGACGAGTTGTATAGACATTTCTTTTTGAGTATTCCATGTAAATGTTCCTACTAATGCTAGTACTAATCCTCCTAAAAATGTTAATAATGATAAAAATAATGGCGAAAAAATATCTTTTTCATTTAAGTATACATATAACAATAATATACTTAATATTACTATTAAATATATATATGTCATTTTATCCTCCACATTATTTTTTTATAATTAGCTAATAGTTTATATAAAAAATAATTATTCTTCCTAATTGTAGATACTGCTTTAGAATAATTAGGCATTAAATCATATACTTTTTTACTTACCATTTTTATATCATTATCATATTTCTTAATTAATTCAAAATTCTCTTTATTTGGTTCTAATGTTAATAAATAGTTTCCAATTCCACTAGCGAATATTGAAGCTAAATATTTTTCATAATACTCTTTTTTATTCTTATTCATTTTTTTAGCTTGTTTTTTATAGAAATCCATTAAAGTATAAGATACTCTTTGGTGCTCTTGCCAATGCTTTTTTCTTCCACTTACACTTACTGATTGGCCTTCTCTTCCTACTCTATACATATATACTGGATAATCTAATATATATATTGTCTTTGCGCACATAAATGGTAGTGCAACATATTCTGTATCTGTATAGAAACAGTGTTCATCAATACTTATTTTATTTTCTTTTAATAATTTAGTATTATATGCTAAATTATGCATGAATAAGATGCTGGAATCACTTATTATTTTTTCAATTTCTATATTTTCATTACTATTATTTGTTATTGAATTACTATTAATTTCTTCTTTACCATCCTTTTCATAATATGTTATGAATGGTGTATAGATAACATCAGAATCTATTTTTTCTATATCTTCTACTAATTTATTTAAATTTTCTGTATTATACCAATCATCACCATCTAATTGCTTAAAGTACTTACCTGTTGCTTCTTTTATCCCGGCATTAATAGTAGAACCATATCCGCCATTTTTCTTGTCTATTAATTTAAATGTTTTTGGATATTTTTTACAATACTTTTCTGCTATTTTTTTAGTATTATCCTTAGATCCATCATTTACTATTAATACTTCTAATTTATCTAAATTATCTATTATTAATGAATCTAATGTCTTTTCTAGATATTTTTCTACATTATATGCAGCTATTGATATTGTTAGGTTCTTTTTCATACTACATTTCCTTTCTATTTTTCGAAACTACTCTTTTCTGGTAAGATTGAATCAAATGCTTCTAATAATTCGTTTTTAACTCTTTCATAATTATCTTTGCTTACCATGTCGTTAACACAAATCATCTTCATCTTTTGTTCTCTTATTTTATTATATACATTATTGTTATATTCGTCATCATCACATAGAGCATATGATGCTCCTATTGATGCTTTTCTTGGAATGAAATTACCTGATGCTAATTGCCAATCTTCTATTAACCATTGATTAACATCTAATGGGTCTCTAAATTTATGAGAAGATGTTTCATCTAATACTTCATATTCTTTATCCCATAATTCATTAAATGTACTCTTTTTAAATGCATTTGGAATATGTGAATTCCAAATACCAGTTAATTCATTCCATGGCATTAAACAAATTGTTCTAATTAATTGTTTTCCATATTTTAAATTAAACCATTTTGTAAAATTCTTTTTTATTACTTCATTCTTTTTAAAATGAGAAGTTATTACATCCATGTTTGCTACATCTGGATGCACTCTATTTTCTCTATGTGATATATTTGCATTTAGTATTGCACTATCACATGGAATATTATTCTTAAAGAAATCTGTTTCTTTAGTTCTATTAATTATAAACATATCATCGTTAAAATACACAAAGTTTTCTGAAAGACCTTTTATTCTATGCAGATTTAATTCTATTGAATTTGAATTAAATGTTGGTAGATATTTTTTAGGCATATAATCTTTATGATTAACTATATTTAGTTTTGGATTAGTTGTATCTAACCAGTTTGGAAGATGTCCCCATGTAACAAAGTGAATTTTATTAACCCATGGAGCAAATTTTTCTACTCCCCTGAACCAATATCTTAAATTATCCCAGTCTCTATATCTAATTTCTCTTGTATCCGTATTTTTATCTGGATTATATTTGTTTTTTTCTTTTTGCCATTCTTTATCATTTCCATCTACCCATATAATTACAAAATCAATTTTATCGTTCATTTTACTTCCTTCTTTTTTCGTATATTTTCCAACTTAGGCTAAAAAAATTGAATCCTAAATATGTTGCATATAATGCTAGTCTATCTCTTTTAGGTATTCTTTTGTCTTTTAATACTTCTTTTCTATTTTCTTTTATATATCTCATTAATCTATTTTTATATTCTTTTTCTATCTTCTTACATTTTACTAGTTGTGTTAAAGTACTCAAATATGCATACATTAATCTTCTTTTACAACCGTTTTCTAAGTCTTTATATTTTTCTTCTATGTAATCACACATTTCTTCTGTTGATTTTATTAAATCAAATTTCTTTTCATTAAATGTTTCATTAGTAATAGAATCATTTCTCATCATATAATTGTATATTGGAACTGATTTTAATACTATTTTATTTGCTTTATCTATAAGTTTATATGTAGTTGCAGAATCTTCAAATAATCTTCCTTTAGGATATCTTATATCTTTAAATAAGTCTTTTTTATAGAGTTTAGCCCAAGCTGATACATCGAAATCTTCACCATATAGTGTTTTTTCTAATGTATCATGACTATTTAGAACATATAAGTTATTAGTTCCTGTATTTAAAGTCTTATTTGTATATCTTACATATTGTTTTCCCATAGATATTTCTGCATTGTTTTCTTTTGCTAAATTATATAGAAATTCTACATAATTATTTTCTATATAATCATCAGAATCTATAAATGTAATAAATTCTCCTGTTGCAATATCTATTCCTTTATTTCTAGCGTCTGATAGTCCACCATTTTCTTTATGAATGACTTTTATTCTTTTATCTTTTTTAGCATATTCATCACACATTTTAGGGCAATTATCTGGAGATCCATCATCTACTAATATAATTTCTAAGTTATCATATGGTTGGTTTATTACACTATCTACACATTTATCTAAATACTTCTCTACTTTATATACTGGTATTATTACTGATATTAATGGATTAGAAACTTTTTTCATACTTCTTACCTAAGAACTTAGCTTTTAGGAAGCTAGTTCCTTTCTTTAACCAATTAATATTTTCTATATCTATAAAGTTTACTTCTTTATAACTAATATTGTTTGTATTTATATATACATCTAATAATAACTCAGATACTCTACCATAAAATCTGTTATGAAAAGCGGTATAGTCTTTTGTATCTACTCTTTTTTCTAGTTCAAATAATATATCAAATAACCATTTACAATATCCATCTAATACTTCTTTTCTCATTATAAACATATTAAACATATGAGCTTTTCTTCTCTTTTTAAGTTTATCAAATTCTCCTAAATATTTAGGATATTTCTCTTCTATAATCTTTCTTGTTTCATCTAATGGTTCTACATACATAGTGTGTTTATAATGATTATATAGTGTTTCTATGTAATAATTTCTTTTTTTAGGTAATATTACATCTGTTTTATTTAGTAATTTATCTACTTCTTTTAAAGTAATTACTTCTTTAAACTTTTTATCTATATCTTTAGTTTTTACTTTATTTTGTGTTAAATATCTTCTATAGTGAACTAAACCTATATAATCTGCATCTAAGTTTTTCCATGCCCAATATAGTCCAGTTAACTCACAAAAAAAAGGATTCTTATCACTAATATTCTTTTTTGTATCATCTCTTGTATAACCAATTGATTCTTTACCTTTAGCTCCTACTTGTAGTGGTAAATAAAGCTTATCTTTTGGCATTTTATATTCTTTATGAGCTGCAACTATAACTTTTACGTCTTTCATACATCTTCACTCCATATGTAAATTATACTACATAATTAGATATTTTCAAAGCTTTTATAGTGTAAATAAAAGACTGGATATCAACCAGTCTTATGATATTGTCACTTCTTTATTAGGTACATGTACTTCTATATAAGTTCTTCCATCACTTACATTTATTTCTGTACCATCATTATATGTATATTTTGTTTTAGAATCTCTAGACTCTTTATACCATTTAATTGGTACTGCTTGTCCATTTGTTATATAGTATCCTGTTCCTTCTCCTGTATCATATAAATCCCAATATATATTATTTGGTGTCATTTCATATCCGTTTAGTCTTGTTACAAT
>JAFWRK010000041.1 GCA_017519965.1 Bacilli bacterium | reverse complement strand
TTTCATCAATTATTCCTTTATTATTTATTTCTTCTATAAGATATTCATCTTGAACCTTTAAATAATCTTCACTTATAGGTTTTGGACTTCTTATATTCCTTAGAGCACGATATAAATCTTTTTTCTCATCTATATTAATTGGTATTTTTATATTAGAAAGATTAGGATTTTCTTTAATTAATTCTTCAATTAAATAATCTAATTTATTCATTATTAATACCTTTATATTTAAGTCCATACTCTTTCATTAAATCTATTATTGGCCTTAAATCATTTCCTTTATCAGTTAAATAATATTCTACTTTGGGTGGGACTTCAGGATATACCTTTCTTTCAATAATTCCATCACTTTCTAATTCTCTCAAATTTTCAGTTAAAACCTTTGCTGATATACCAACTACTGATCTTGTTAGTTCATTATATCTTTTCGTACCAGTTATTAAATCCCTTAATATAAGTATTTTCCATTTATTAGCAATCATAGATGCTGTATATTCAACTGGACAAGTTGTATAAAGTTTTCTCATTTTTCATCACCAATATAATTATACATTATAACTCACTTTTAGTATAGTACGCACCTTTTAGTAAGTATTAAAAAATCAAACGCGAAGTTTGATTTTTAACTATATTGCAGCTACTACTAAATTACCTTCAGTATCTTTCATATCACCAGATTCTTTATCTAAAATCAATGGATTTGCACTTTTTAAAATTTTTGTTGAAGCTTCTTCATCATACCAATACATTTTATCACTATATAAAACATTCATACCTATTAATGCTTCTTTAGGTATTTCAGATACATAATTAGTTGCTCCTTCAACTGCTCCAGCTTTTATTGCATTTATATCTTCTGTAGTATAAGCCTCTGCACTTGCTGGATTTACAATTCCTTCTTTATCAAAATATCTTTCAGCATAGTAGATTGTTCCAACACCTGCTCCTTCATGATTTAAGGCAAACCCATATGCCCAATTGTTTAACTTATTCATTTAAATCTCTCCTTCTTTCTTACATGTTAATCATATAGAATATTAGATAAAAATGAAAGTATGCACTTTTTTGTAAGATACTTACATTTTTGTAGGAATTTAATAGAATCAAAAGAAAAAGCTTGTAAAAAAACTTTACAAACTTTTCCTAATATCTTGATCTTTAGATATATTTTTTTTTAGAGAATTTTACGTATCATAATTATAAAAAGCAAAAGGATTAAACCAATCCTTTTGCAATTCATTATTTGATTTCGATATACTTTTTATTTTTGATTTGTTTGTTTTCTTTTTTAGGAACTTCAATCTTTAATGTTCCATCTTCAAATTTAGCTTTGATATCTTCTTCTGTAACTTCATCTCCAACATAGAAACTACGGGATGCTTCACCATAATATCTTTCGCGTCTAATATACTTACCATGTTTATCCTTTTCATCATTTTTACTTTCTTGTTTAGCATGAATTGTTAAATACCCATCTTCTAAACTTATTTTAACATTGTCTTTCTTCATTCCTGGTAAATCAATGGCAAGTTCATAGTTATTATCCTTTTCCTCAATATCTGTTCTCATCATCTTGTTGTCATTTTTTGGCATAAAGAATGAATCATCAAAGATATCATCAAACAAATCAAAATTTCTTCTTGGTACTAACATCATATCCATCAACTTCCTTTCCTAAATGTGTTGAGCCATTTGAGGTAAGCACATATCAAATATATAATTTTAATACCATAGTGAGTATCTTTTTCTCGCTACAATTATAATTATACTCAAAAATTAGCAATTGTCAATACAAAGTGCTAATTTTTATTCTTTTGGATATAGATTTAGAAATATTTAAATCCTAATATCTTAAAATTCAAAGCAATGAAAAAGGCTAAAATCTTCATTCTAATCTTAACGGAATATCTTAATAGTGCGATTATTTACTAATCGATATTTTAATGATTTCTTTAGCTGTTTTTTCTAATTGTTTTACATATTTTTTTCTTTCTTTTTCTCTACTCATACAATAATCACTCCTAAATTAAAAAGTACAGTTATATTATACCATATTTTAGAGATATTATTTGATAACTTTATAAAGGCTAATATTACAAAAAAAGAGAAAATCATTTATTCCATTATAATAAGTAATAATTGAAATTTTCCTTATT
>JAFWRK010000040.1 GCA_017519965.1 Bacilli bacterium | reverse complement strand
ATATCATATAATATTTGTTCATATTCCGCTTTAGAAATTTTTTCTAATGATTTAGTACTTTCTTCATTAATTGAAGTAATTTCTTGATTATTTGTACTACTCTCTTTTTCTTCTTTTTCTTCATCTTTATTTATAATTTCACTTTTTTTTATTTCTTCTTTTTCAAGTGGTTTGAACTTATTACCTACTCCAAATCCAATTATAAAAGTTATTACTGAGAATACTATTACTATTGTAATAACCATAATAATATTTTTATATTTTGCTATTTCCTTCATATTTTATCCTCCAATTATATTTTATAATCTTTCATTAATTTCTTCAATTATATTTTTAAATTGTTTATTCTTAATCATTTCTATTTCATATTTATATGGTGGATACTTCTTATCTATATATGGTGTTTCTAATATCTTAGGTATATTTTCTAATCTGTCATTATATATAACGTTTAGAAGATTATCAAATCCTATAGTACCTAATCCTATGTTTTCATGTCTATCTTTATGAGTATTAATTTCATTTTTGCTATCATTTACATGAACACATTTTATTTTGGATATTCCTATTTCTTTATCAAACAAGTCTAAGTATTCATCAAATTTAGATATGTCTACTCCAGAATCATTTAAGTGACATGTATCTAAACATACCCCTAGATTATCTTTATATGAACAATTATCTATTATAGTTTTTAATTGTTCTAAATTAGTACCTAGTTCTGTACCTTTACCTGCCATTGTTTCTAATAAAATAGTTACTTTTGTATCCATACCACTAAATACCATATCTAAAGCTTTAATAATTGTATTAATACCAGTTTCTACTCCTTCTCCTACATGTGAACCCGGATGTAATACTAAATTATTTATACCCAATAATTCGCATCTATGTATTTCTTCTTTTAAGAATCTAATACTAAACTGTAACTTTTCTTTATCAGGATTAGCTAGATTAATAATGTATGGAGAATGAACTATTACCTTAGAATAATCAAAGTTTATTTCTTTCATTTTAGTCATTGCTTCTAAAGTTAATCCATCTTCTATATTAGATCTATTAGTATTTTGAGGAGCTCCAGTATAAAACATAAATGTATTAGCTCCATAACTTAGAGCTTCATTTAAACTACCTAATAGTTGTGTGTCCTTAGTAAATCCCACATGACTACCTATAATTAACATAATATCACCATTAATAATATAACATATTTTTCTTAAGACAAAAAGAAAAAGACCCGAAGGTCTTTAGAATATTATGCATCTACTTTACATACAAATACTGTGTTTGATGGTGCTTTGATTAGATCTGTAGAAGTATATGTAAGAGTTGCTGAAGAAGAAACATCTGATCTTTTTACTATATTATTTGTTCCAACAAGTCCTGTTGTAGTACCATTTGTTCCGTGATTTCCAGAATCAGTCAATACAATTTGATAAGTGTATTTAGTTTGATTATTATTAGTTGTTTTAGTTAATACTACATAACCTCTTACATTTGCATTACCCCATGAGGATTTACCACCAGACTCCATTAAAGCTGTAGCATTATCTAGTGCGCTATTTGCTTTATATGTTGCGTTATCTTCAGTTGCAACATTTAAATAATATTTCCCTGCTACTGCTGATGAAATATTGGTACTCATTGAAGTAGAAGATGCTGTACTACATAAAACTTCATCTGCTGAAACTGAATTCTTAACTGCATTTATATATGCAGTTGCTGTATCAGCAAATGTATCCCTTCTTGAATTTTCAATTGTTCTTGATACTGCTGGGATTGCTACCATCATCAAGATACCCATGATTGTAATAACTGCTAGTAACTCGATTAATGTAAATCCTGATTGTTGACTAGCTCTTGCCTTTTTTGCTTTTTTTGCCATAAATTTAATTCACTCTCTTTCCTATCTTATTATTACATTTTAAATATATCATATTGATTTTTTACTTTCAATATTTTTTTTTATGTTTACAACTCCAGTTGTAAAATATTTTAATACGTATTTCTTATTGTTGAACAACTTGTTTTGTTTGTACCATTAGCATCTAACGCCATATCTGTTCCTGTTGTTGGTAAATTAGAACTGCTCATTCCTGTTTCTACTAAATCAACATTATTTTCTTTTTTTATTTCTGATTTTATTGTTTGTTTAATACCACCATATTCAGTTCCGGTTTTTATTTCTTCTATTATTTGAACATAGTATTTGTATTCTAGAGCTCCTTGTGCATTTTTTTCTCCCTTAATTACTACAAATGATTTATCTGTTGAGTATGTTCCTCCATATGGTGGATTCTTAAATTCACTTGTACCTAGATAATTCATTGTTAGTACTATACATTGTCCATCTTGTGGTCTAGTAATCTTAGAATCAGATCTAAATTTGTATTCAGCTAATGTTTGGAGTTTATTAGCATCACTTATATATGTATTTAACTTTGTATTAGTTAATATACCAATAATATTAGGGGCTGCTATTACTGTTAGTAATCCTAATATAACTAAAGTTGCTAATAACTCTACTAATGTAAATCCTTTCTTATTCACTTTCTTCACTTTATCACCCTACCTTTATCTTAATTATAGATAAAGTTTTTATAAAATTAAAGTATTAATTAAGAATTTGATGTAAATTACTTGCTTCTTCTTTTTGATTATCATTTATATTATTTCCATATAAATTGTCATATCTAAATATACTAAAACCATTATATTGTTTTAAATTTCTGGATATTAATACTTCTTTTTTTAGTATATCTTTAGAATTAATCCATTCATATTCTCCACTTTTAGCATATTTATCATAATTACCTGATTTATACATAGCTAGAGCTATTATTAGTTTTATATCTTTATTTTTAATATAATTATTCCATTCATGAACTATATTATAAAATGGTTTAGACTCATTAAAGAATCCATAATATATTTGTGGCATTATATAATCTACATAATCACTACTATCTAACCATTTATATATATCTGCATATAAATAATCATAATTATTGTTTATATTTCCATCTGGACTTATTCCAAATAAAACATTTTTATTCTTACATATAGTATGTACTCTTTTAACCATTCTATTAATTATATTTAAGTGATATGTTTTAGGATCTACATAGTTATTATTTTCTATATATTCATTATAGTCCTTTATATCTACATCATCACCTGGATAAAAGTAATCATCAAATAGTATTCCATCTACTTTATAATTATCTATTATTTCTTTTACTCCTTCTACTATTAAATCTTCTACTTCTTTTTTACTTGGATTAAAATATATTCCATTATTTATATAAATATAGTCTGTATTTAGATATTTATATGCCGGACTAAGTTCAGTTATTGTAGAAGTATCTATTGTAGTTCTTATTCTATAAGGATTAATCCATGCATATACTTTAATTCCTTTTTTATGAGATTCTTGTATGAAATAATCTAATACATCAAAATAATCATTACTTAAGCCTTCTAATTTTTCTTTAAATATATTTGAATTATATATAGAGTCACAATTAGATCTTACTTGTAATATTATTAAGTTATAATTACTTTTCTTTATATTATTTATTATTTCTTTTATATTAATTTTAGACTTCTCTTCATCTTTACTTAAATATTCTTTTTCTTCTATATAACTTATAAATACTCCTCTTATTTCTTCTTTTGAATTAGTGAAACCTGTATTTATAATTAAAAAAACTAATAAAAGAATTATAAGTATTTTTTTCATACTATCACCATCTTTATATTAGTTTAATATATTGTCATTTTATGTTGTCTCTTGTAATTATAAATAAATTATTATTTTTATAGAATGCATAGAATATATCTTCTACTCTTAAATTATCTTTTAATAATTCATTATTTAACCATTTACTTGTTTCTCCTATTTCTATTAAAGTATCTTCTTCTACTCTTCCATCTATTATTACTGGTAATGGATAAGTACTATTTTGGTCATCTTTCTTTTCAAATATAGATAATTTACCATTAGTTTCCAATATAGCATAATCTACATCTTCTATAGATTTTATTCCTTTAGTTCTTAATTCTACTAATAAGTCTTCTATTCCATATCTTTGATTTTCTAATTCATCAAAGTCTATTCTTCCTCTATTTATTATTACTGATATTTTACCATCTACTACTTCTTTTACTTTATGAGATTTTATTTCTAAATAACTTGATAATAACTGGAAACTAACTAATACTGCTATAGGTATAATAGAAATAAGCATTGAATTATTATAATTTTCTATTGCGATAGAAGCTAATTGTGCAATAAATATAGAAACTATTAAATCCATTATAGATAACTCTGCTACTTCTCTTTTACCCATCATTCTATATAGAATTCCAATTAAGGCATAAAAGAAAGCACTTCTTCCTAATATAATTAAGTATTTCATAATATCACCTTTATTATTATGTGTATAAATTAACTTATTAAACATAAAATTAACTAGAGGTGAATTATGAAAAACATAAAGAAATTTTCTTTATCAATTATTAGTATAATTATAACTATAATATTTGTATCTTTATTTCTTACTATTCTCTACTATTTTGATTATATTTCTACTGATACTTATAAGTTTTTTAAGATTGGTGCATTAGTTATTACTTTAATAGTAAATAGTATTATCTTAGGAAGAAACTCTATTAAAAATGGTTATTTAGATGGAATTAAACTAGGTATATTATTAATTTTATTCTGTACTTTTGTTACTATTGTACAAAAGAAGATTAGTATTCATTTAATTATATATAATGTTATTATTCTAATATCTACTACTCTTGGTAGTATGATAGGTATTAATACTAAAAAAATAGAAAAGAATTAACTTTTCTATTTTTTAATCATTATTTAGATTTAATATTTATAATTACTATCTATCTTTTATTTGTTTTATATTTTTTTATCTTCTAATAATATTGTATCATTATTATTTAATATTTGCATTTGTGATATTGCTATTTTATTTAATCTTTCTAATCTTATTGATTGACTTAATCCATCATTAATAAATACCGAATTTAAAGTTTCCAAATTAGATAAGCATATTAATTCATTTATCGATGCATAGTCTCTAATATTTCCTTCTAATTTGGGATTGTTTATTCTCCATTCTTTAGCAGTTTGACCAAATAATGCCATATTCAATACATCTGCCTCTTCTGCATAAATATAATTAGTTTGTTCTTTAGTTAGTTTAACTGGTATTAGATTGTGTTTGACAGCACTGGTGTGAATTTTATAATTAATTTTAGATAATTCTCTTTTAGCATTCCAGCCTAATTTGCTTTGTTCTTCTTTCTTTAATTTTTCAAACTCCTTAATTAATAGCAATTTAAATTTTGGACTAATCCACATTCCAAATTCAAAAGCAATATCTTTATGTGCATATGTACCTCCATATCTTCCTGCCTTTGATGTAATACCAATAGCATTGGTTTTTTCTACCCATTCTTTAACACTCAATTTATAACTATTTAAACCTGCTTGACTTTTAATTATGGCGAATTCGCCATAATTAAAATTTGGATTATGTAGTTCCTCCCAAATACCCAAAAACTCAATGGTATTCCTATTTCTTAACCAATCAGTAACAAAAAAATTACCGTCTTTAGATTTAAGCATATCTGTTATCGAAATAAAGTCTTCATCTTCTATTTTCATATAATTAATAATTTGATTTTCTACTTTTAATTCCATAATATTAACCTCCTTTGACATAAATATTCATTACTTTATGTAATTATCTGAAAATAATATCATATTATTTCATACAAAAGCTATTGCTTCCTTACTTGGAATAGATTCTATTATACGAAACATTTCTTCTAGATCGACAACATCAGTTAATCTATTTTTACCGTCCTCGGAAATCAATTTCAACTGGTTACATTTTGTAACCGTTTCATTTCCTTCTTTTTTTAACCTATATTTGATAATTTTCCAATTATTTCTGGCTGTTTGATATTCGCTATCTGTTAATACTCCAACTATATCAACAACACTTATATAATATTTTTCTTCATCGGGATTCCATACTGTTCTAACTTTTTTATTTTCAAATGTTTTATTTAATAATTGTATTTTATTATTCATCTTTTTCCTCCTTTTTAGTAATTTCTAACTTATAATCTAAAGCAGATAATATTTTGGTAAAGTTACCTACAGACATAGAATGCATATTCTTTTCCATTCTTGCAATCGTAGATTGAGCTATTCCAATTTTTTTTGCTAGCTCTCTTTGACTAATGTTAGATTCATACCTTATTCTTAAATATTCACATATTAAATCAAATTCTTCATTATTAATTGATTCATTCTTTATTGTTTCCATAATTTATTACCTCAAATATATAATAGCAAATATGCATCATGCAATCAATAAAAAAAAAGACTAATTATTTAGTCTTTTAGATTTTTAGTTCATTTTTTATTTCTGTAATTTCTTTTTGTATTTTTTTTCTTCTTAAATAAAATCTTTTGGGAAGAAACTCTAACATTATTTCTCTAGTTTTACATTCTCTTTCATAATATTCTTTAAATAGTTCTCCTTTTTTAATTAAGAAGATTGGTCCAAAGAAGTATTGTCTCTTTGTATAACTCTTTTTACCTTTTTTAAATATT
>JAFWRK010000008.1 GCA_017519965.1 Bacilli bacterium | reverse complement strand
GAAATATAATTTCACTAGTTGTATTATTAATATGTATACCACGTCTTAAATTAAATAATGAAATAATCATTAACGGGATAAAATATAAGAATTGTTTAGATTTTTCAGGCTTTGTAAGTCCATAGAATTTTACTCTTTTAACTAAAAAAATTAGAGTTAATATTACTGCCGATAAAATGGTATTAATAATTGCTGATTGAACGCTTGTATAACCAAAGTTTTGCATTGTATATGAGTTTGCTACTACATAGATAATAATTAATGCTATTGTAATTAATGTTTCATGTTTTTTAAATACTTTTTCCATTTTATTAACTCCTCCTATTTATTAAATATCCTGAGAATTATTTATTTCTTGCATTCTTAAATCTTGAGGAGTAAATTCAAAATTATCAAATACTTTAAGCCCTTCATCTAATAAAATATTACCAACAATATTTTTTTGACTAAAACCACTATTAATTAAACCCTCACATGAAGGTTTCTTTTTTCCTCCACTGATTTCATTTAATAATTCTTGAGGTACAGAATAATAAATATTTTGAATTTTAGCCCATTTAATTGCACCAGAACACATTATACATGGCTCCGCAGAACATATCAAAGTATAGTCTTTTAAATATACTAGATTGTTTTCTTCACAATATTTTCGTATTGCTAAAACTTCAGCATGAGCAGTTGGATCACATAACTTTATACTTTGAGAATGTGCCTTAGAACAAAAATTATTATTTGAATCTAATAATACAGCACCAAAAGGATTTTCACCTTCACTTCTTGCAATCATCGCTTCTTCTATTGCCACCCTCATATATTTTTCAATTAATTCATTATTCATAATTACACCTCATTTTTATTTAGCCTTGACTAAACTGTTATAAACAATTGAATAATGGTTAAATTATAACATAAAAAAGTAGATTTTACATCTACTCTATTTCCAAATCAGATTGTTGTAACTTTTCATAGATATGAAAACTTGACGCATAGTATATTATTGAATAGTACATAGAATCGTTATCAAAATCTATTTTTTTAAATTCATTTAAAAAATAGTGTGATACGTCATAGTTTTTTTGCATATAAGTATAGCCAAATCTATTAGTCAAGATATTAGGATGTACAAATCCTGACTTTTGAAAAATTTGACAATCAGAGCAAGAAGAATTATTAGAAGACAATATTTTATCATAAACTTCTTGATCAGAGGTTATAAAAATATTTGAAACTTCATCAATTTCTTCCATTTCATTAGTTAATTCAACAATACTATCTACATCTATTTTATCAACAAGCATTCTAATAATAAGATAATTATCGGCGTATTCTTCAACACCTTTAGAAACATCATAAACAATATCTTCATCATTCATAATAGTATAAATATCAACATTCTTC
Source organism: Bacilli bacterium (assembly GCA_017519965.1). The sequence continues at coordinate 27,451 of JAFWRK010000008.1, read as the reverse complement.
GAATACCTAGATAATACAGCTTCTATATTATTTCTCGCATCATATATTTTATAATTTTCTATTATTTTGGAATCATATTTCTTATATTTTCCTATGTAACTATTAGTATAATTAATTACAAAATTATTACCATTATTATCAACACCATCAAACTCATATTCATATATATTCTTATTATCAGCTTGGTCCATACAACTACCATCTATCATACGGAAAGTACAAATATAGATTAATTCCTTCTTCTTTAAAGATAATGTAGCATCGATATTATATTTATCATTCATATATTTAACTAAATAATCATTAACTTGTTGATCATTTTTTAAATCAGTTGAATGAAAACCATAATCATAAACTATTTTCCTAAAACCAATTATCACAAAAAATACAATTATAATTATAATAAATATAATAAGAAAAGAAATCTTCTTTTTATTATCTGTTATCACAAAACAACTATCATCATTATTCATATTAAACCTCCAAATAGATATTTTAATCTACTTAATTATATTAATTTACTAATTATTGTACAAATAAAATCAACTATAAGTATTGTTATTATAATAATACTTATCTTATTCCTCTTATCATTTAACAATGTAACTATCTTTTCAAATAAAGGCTGCAACAAATATAAAAATACTACTCCACCTATTCCAAATCTTATTGAAGGTGATAAAGCAATTCTAGCTTGAAAATTATATTTATAATCAGCATATGTTTGCCATGGCCAACTTCCCATAAAAAATTCACATAAATAAGAAGTTAATAATTCTAATAAAGTAGCACTTAACATACATAATATAAAAACTATGGGTATTAATAATAATTTTTTCTTAAAAGTCTTACCTTTAATAATTGGATAAACTAAAAGTATAAATAATAATGACCCAAATCCATATACTGGTAACCATGGTCCAAAAAGAACTCCTCTATTACTAAATCCCCATTTATATACAACAACTTCCAAAAAAACTTCATAAATCCATCCTATCATTGCATATAACATAAAATAAATAATATAAGGACTTAGTTTATCTAATATCTTTTTCATATTTATCTCCTATCATAAGTATTATTATCATAATTATATCATAATTATAATTACTATTGAAAAGAAAGAGTGTTATAATACGACACAAAAAAATATACCATACAATAATTTATATTTTATACACTTTGTTTATTTCCTATGCTATAATTTTTTTAAGGGTGATAATATGAAACTAGTAGCAGCTAAATGTCCATCATGTGGAGCAAATATAGAAGTAGATAGGAGTTTAAAATTTACAAAATGTTCCTATTGTGGAACAGAAATTGTAGTAGAAGAAGCAGTTGAAAATTTACTAAAAGTAGAATTAAAAGATACTCCTACATTAGAAAATTATCTAAAACTTGGAAATCGTTATTTTGAAAATAATGAATATGAAGAAGCTTATAAAATATATTGTAAAGCTGAAGAAATAGATCCAGATAATCCGATTGTTGTATTACGAAGAGGATTAAGTCGAGCAATGATGGCTGACTATAATCATCTTGATATTTCATCTACAATTAAAGCAATGAAAACTTCTTATGAATTAATGAAAAAAATGAAAATGTCAAAAGAAGATATAAATATAAGTATTACTGAAACAGGAACTACCCTATTTGTAATCTATCAATTTATAGTTGATGTCTATCAAAATAATAAATTTAATAAAGAACAATCAAAAGGTTATGTAGAAAGACTAGAAGCTTGTCTTAAAGGATATCAATACTTAGATACAATTGTAGAAAATGACCAAGAATTAAATAACAGAATTATAAACTCTATGATTATGATAATAGATACTATATTAGGAAACTCTAATAATTCTAAATATCAATTAAGTAGCTCTTACATTACTGAATTAAATAATCAAAAGAAAAACTATATTAATAGAAGAACAAAAGTATTAGTAAATCCATCATTTTCAAATAATAATAAAGTTGTAGGAATCGAAAGTAAAACATCTATAATATGGGATATATTATGTTATGTAATGATATTCTTCTTATTAATAATGTTTTTAGGATCTATTTTTAATGGAGAAAGTTTTTTAATAATCCTTTTATGGTTATTAACAATTATTAGTTTTATTCCACAATTAAAAAGAAGCCTTATAAAAAAATTTGGATATAGTATGAGTAAAGTAATTATTATTATAAGAATAATCTTAGTAATAGTTTCATTTATTACTATAGCAAGTGGACCAGTAGAATTCGAGAACACATTTAAAGGAGAAGATGGAACACAAATAACTATAAAAGAAGGAAAAATATCAATTATTAAAGATAATACTAAAATAACTGGAACTTATAATTGGGAAACAAAAGATAATGATTACTATATACATGTACAAGGTAAAAATGTTAATGAGAATTTAGAATATCGTTATCGTAAAAATGAAGATGGTGGAAGTTTATGCTTATTAGAAAACAATCAATGTACAACTATCTATTCACCTATTAATTAATATCAAATTAAAGAACATATTAAAACCTAACTATATTTAGTTAGGTTTTTTATTCTAATAATATCTTTTAATAATAACTATTAAACCCATGATTCAATTTTTGATTTTGAATTCTTTGCTTGTGATCCTACAATTGCAATTGCATCATCTAACACATTAGCACCTACACATATTCTCTTTATATCACTAACAACATTTCCAAGACCAGATCCTTCATGTGTTGTAATTATTCTAATTGTTTTTCCACTAAAATCTAAATCCTTAATAGCTGTCTCAAGTTCTGGAGCAAATGTACCCCAATATATTGGAGTCATAATATATATAACTTCATATTGAGAAATATCTGATAATGTTTCTTTTATTGGAGCATTACCGATTCTTTCCTTAGCTTCTTTAATACATGTTTGATAGTCTTTTGCATAAGGAACCAATGGCTCAACTTTAAAAATATCAGCATTTGTAATATCCCTAACATATTCAGCAACATACTCAGTATTTCCTTTTGCAATGTATCCAACTGAATAATTTTCATCTGCTCTACTAAAATAAATAATTAAACTCTTTTTATCTTGCAAAGTAATCATCTCCTAAATATATAATACCATATTATAATAATTCTTTTATCTTATCTTCCATGTCTTCAGGTTTATATGTAGGAGAATATCTTCCAACTACATTTCCATCTTTATCAACTAAAAATTTTGTAAAATTCCATTTAATATCATTTTTATTCTTATAGGATTTACTAATTTTTTCAACAGCTTTCATTGCCATCTTGTTTTTCATACCATCAATTGTATCTTCAACTATTTTGCTTTTTAAATAAGTATATAATGGAGACTCATTTTCACCATTAACATCAATCTTTGTAAATTGATCAAAAGAAGTATTATACTTTAAAGAACAAAATTCATGTATTTCATCATCAGTACCTGGAGCTTGATTACCAAATTGATTGCAAGGAAAATCTAATATTTCTAAACCTTTATCATGATATTTTTTATATAAATTTTCCAAACCCTCATATTGTGGAGTAAACCCACAACCAGTAGCAGTATTAACTATAATTAATACTTTACCCCTAAACTGTTCTAATGAAACATCTTCATTATTTCTACTTTTTACACTTAAATCATATATACTCATAAATAATATCCTCCTATAATAAATATAATTAAAACTTAATCTTTTCAATAACTTCAACAGGAAAAGTACTTAATTTATTTATTAATTCTTGTCCATCATTTTTATTTCCAACTATAGATCCATAATGAATTGGTATTACAATTTTAGGACAAATAATTTTAACTAATTCACTAGCTTCATCAACATTCATAGTATAAGTTCCACCTATTGGAATAAAAGCTATATCACATTTTACTTTTTCATTTTCTGGTGTCCTATCAGTATCACCAGCAATATAATACTTTATATTATTAAAAGAAATAATATAACCCAACCAATTATTATCTTTAGGATGAAATGACTTATCTACATTATAAGAATTTATAGTATTAATTTTAATATTATCTATCATAACTTCTTCATTAGGATTTAAATAAATATAATCTTTAAAATGTATTTTATCAATTTCATATTTCATTGATAAAGGAGCAACAACTATTGTATTATCATTCTTAATATTATTAATAGAATCTAAATCAAAATGATCATAATGACTATGAGTTATAAAGATAATATCAGCATCATACATACCATCATTAATTTTATATGGATCAAAATATAATACTTTATCTAAACTAATTCTAATACTGCTCTGTGTATTTACTTCAATATTATCAACATTCATAAAATAACTCTCCTAAAAAGATTATAACATATTAAAAATTGAAAAAATAATATTATTATGTTAAATTATCTTTAGGAGGATTACCATGGAAAATAATATGAATGTAATACAAGTTAATGAAAACAGAGATTTTATAAATAAAGCAAAAGAAAAAATGAATATGGAAAAAATAAGAAATGCATATAAAGAAAAATATATCGACACAGGAAAATCTCAAGAATTTGAAGAAAAATTAGAAGAAGATGCTAAAAGAAAAAAGAAAATAATTAAAGTAGCAGGTACAGCTGCTACAATAGCTTTAATATTCATACCAGCAGATGGACCTTTTGGAGAGTTATGTACAATTTTAGCTACACCTGCTCTATGTGCACTAGTAGATGTATCAACAGACATCAAAAAGAAATTAGCAATTACAGGAAAAAGAGCAGCAGAAAAATATATTATGCATGTAGATGGAGCAAATCAAAATGTACAAGGCTATAGTTTAGATAATAAAGATAATATTATAAAAGACTTTACTAATCTAAAATCATCAATTGACAATTTAGAAGGAGGTCTTAAAAGATAATGGATAATAAAACTTATGTATATAAAGAAACAGGAGAAGAAATAGCAATCGAAATAGTATTATCATTCAAAGTAGAAGAATTAAATAAGTCATTTATAGCTTATACATTAAATGATGATGGAGAATCAGATACCGTACCAATTTTTATATCAGAATACGATGGTAAAACAATAAAAGATATAAAAGATGATGAAGCTGAATCAATTTTAAAATATTATGAAGCAGCAAAAGAACTAGTAAATGAATAAATAAAAAAAGAGAACAATTTAAAATGTTCTCTTTATTATTTATTTAATAAATATCACTATAATAAATAATTTCTTTATTTAAATCTTTAGCAAACTCTATTTCACTTTTAGTACTATTGCCAATATAGCCATCTACATTAACGACTAAAATGGCATCAGCTAACTTAATTCTTTCTTTATGTGCTTTATCTAACATTATACACTCTTCTTCAGTATAACTATCTTTACTAGTTTTATTAGGATTATAAAGCGGCATTAATACACAATTGCCTTCGAATTCAATTTTTTCAGCAATTTCAATCATTTCGTTTATATACTTCATGCTTCCACAAACTGTAATTACTTTCACAATATTACCTCTTTCCTTTTAAAAAGATACCAAAGATAACAATTAATAAAATAATAGCTATTAATATTAAAAGACCTAATAATCCAAAAGCTGAAACCATTTTACTACCTATAGACATAATAATACCAGCTAAAATAACTCCTAACATAACAGCCTTAATACTTGTTTTAAAGCCAATGTTTAAAAAACTAGCAGCTAAAGTACCAGTCCATGCTCCAGTACCTGGTATCGGAATACCAACAAATAATAGTAAAGCTAAAAAAGTACCTTGTTCACCAGCTTTTTCTCTTAATTTTTTACCACCATGTTCCCCTTTTTTTAAACACCATGTAAAAAATCCACCAATTAATTTTTTATCTTTACCCCACTCTAAAACTTTTCTAGCAAATAAATAAATAACTGGAACAGGTAACATATTGCCAATAATAGCAATTGGATAATATAAAAATATATTTAATTTTAAACTTTCTGCTATAGGTATAGCTCCCCTAAGTTCAACTATAGGAACCATACTAACAAAAAAAACAATTAAATATCTAACAATTATAGGTAAATTCATCATAATAAACTCCTTATACTTTATTAATTATATCATACTATTTATTATCTTTATATTTAAAACAACCATTCTCATGCGAATTTATAATACCAATAGCTTGTAAATAAGAATAAATAGTTGTACTACCAACAAATTTCATTCCTCTATCAAAAAGATCATTAGAAATAGAATCAGAAATATAATTGGTAGTTTTATCATTTTCATATATAATATCAGTACCACAAAAATGCTTTAAATAATTATAAAAAGATCCATATTCATTAATTATTTTTTTTATAATAATAGAATTATTAATACTAGCTTTTATTTTTAACCTATTTCTAATAATATCTTTATTAGATAATAAATCATTAATCTTTATATCATCATAAGCGCAAACTTTATCAATATCAAAATAATCATAAGCTATCCTAAAACTTTCTCTTTTATTTAAAATGCACTCCCAAGAAAGACCAGCTTGAAATGTTTCTAAAATAAACATCTCATATAAATAATGATCATCAAAATTAGGTATTCCCCACTCATTATCATGATATTCTATGTATTTATCATTTTTTAGATTACACCATTTACATCTATTCTTAATCATATTAAAAGTTATTACTCCTCATTTAAATATTTAGATAGTTTTAAAGGTACACTTCTAGGACCCCTTATAGCTGAAACACCATATTGTTTTAATAGATCAAAAGATAATTCACCTTGATTATACCTTTTTAACAGCTTAATTTTAACTAGTCTATCAATTTTTAATTTATCATGTTTAATAGAAACAGGTATATTCACCTCTAAAGCAATACACTTAAACATAATAGAAGAATAAGGATTAGCAACATACAAATAAATAATATCTCCTACTTTAATATTACTAGACTGCTTCCAATTAATAATATCAGTATTATCAAAAGCATGAATAACATCATAATATTTTGGATTAGCTGGTACAATCCATTCACCTTTAACTGTAGAATTATTAAAACTTATATTTATTAAATCCAAAATATAACTATCAGTTAATGTATCATCTAAAATAATACTAATCCAACTTTTTTTATTCATATGATAGGCAGAATAAATTCCATTAACATTTAAATACTCCTTCGAATCATTAACCTTAATATTAATTACTTCTATTTCACCAGACTTAGTAGAATCTATCTTACTATAATCTATATTCATAATAAGTCCAAACCATTTATCGCTATTATTATTTCTAAAAACACCAAAATTAGAGTCTTTCCATAAAAACTCAGGTTTAATATCATATTTATTAATAATAGCATCTGTAATTCTATTAGATTGATCAAAAATAAAATACTTTTCTTTAAAACATTTTTCTCTAATATCTAATAACGAAGAAATATAAACATCTTTTATCTTATTAACAAACTCACCGGTAGCATTTACAACTCTAAAGTTATTATATGGTATATTATCAAAACCATCATATACATTCCCTATAATATCTTTACCACAAATAGATAAAACATAATAGAAAGAATCAAAAGGTAATTTTTTCTTTAAGGTATAAGTATTCTCATTATAAATAAAACCATATTCAATTAATTTGTCTTTAATAGGTACATATCTTTTAAATATATCATTTTCTATATTCATAATATCCTCCTTAAAATAACATAAACTATTGTATCAAAAAAAAAGACTATTAACTAGTCTTTTAATTATTTCTTAATCTCTTTCTTACTAAAGAATTAGCAAAAGTATAAACACCACCACAAATTAAGAATAAAATTATATAGAAAGATATTCTATCTAATGTAACAGGTTCATCACCTTTAACTACATCAACTATATTATTTATAGTTTCTGGAATAACTTCAACTACTTTTTTCTCTTTAGTAGCAATTGCATAATTTGAGAATCCTTTAGTCTTAAAAGTAATTGTATTTGTTTTAGGGTCATAAGAATCAGGTTTAATTATTTCATACTCATCACCATCATGAATATTATGAACTAATACAATATCATTACCATCAATACCTTCAGCTAACTTTAATGTAATTATTGCATAATCATTTAATTCATCAACTTTATAAGTCCAAACATCGTTAGCATCATCTTTTCCTTTGAAGAAAATATTATATAAATCAATACCTAAATAATTAGATATTTTATATTCACCAGCTTGTTCATTAAATTCATTAATCTTATCTTCAGATAAGTTTGCATCATTAATTACTAATTCGGCAGAACCAGAATCAAAATTATCTCCTAAATCAATTGAAGCACTAGTTACTTTTTCTGAATTGGCTTTAATAATATCATCAATTCTAGTAAATTCAGCAGAAAAATGAATATTTGTATCTGGCATAACAAATCTATATTGATTAATTGTATCTTGTGGTTCAAGAGGAAAACCATTTGCACTAACACCAGTTAATTGATAACCATATTCTGGTACAAATTCGAATACAACTTGATATCCAGGATATACTGCTACAAATCCTAAACCATCATCATCAACATCAACTTCATTAGAAACTAATTCACCATTTTCATCATAAATAGCCATTACTCTAGCACTACCATGATTTAAAAGCATATCTTCTTCATAGTCTTGAGCATTTTGATTAGCATGAGCATTTGCCCAAATAATTGTTCTAGGAGCAATAAAACTTGAATCACCAGTTCCTCTTATTTCATATCTATCACTACCAGGAACTGCTACATACCAACCATCATTAGTAACTAAAACAGTTGGCATACCTTCAGTATAAGATTCCCCATTAATAATATATTCAGTAACAGGTAATTCACCAAAAGAATTTTGGAATCTTAAAATATTATAATCGCTATCGTCTATAATTCCAGCCCTATCAACAACATCATTAAAAGTTGAAACAAATTCACCATTTTCGTCTGAAATAATAGGATAACCATTTACCCATACATTGCAATAAGTATCAGTAAAAGCAATGTCAAATTCTATATCACCATAGTCACCTTCAGGATAAACAATCTCAGGATCATCAGCATAGTCAACTACATAAACATCAGTTGTTGTAGTAAAACTTGTATCATTAGATACTGGACTACTATTAGCAACTAAACCAAAAGCTTGCTCAGCATTAAATGATAATGTAGTAGCTGTACCATCAGTAATAGTAAATCTTGCAGTAGTACCCTCAACATTTAAAGTATATTCATTTGCTTCTCTAGGAGCAATATGAACATTATTAATAACTAATTCATTGCCTTCCTTAGAAAAAGCATAACTTCCAGTAGCGTTAGTATCTACACTAAAATTAATAGTATAGGCATTATCTGCAAATACTTCTTTTAAAGGTAAAAAATAATTAACTAATAAGACAAAAATCATTATTAAAAAAACGAATTTTTTAGAAAGATTAAATTTTTTCATAATTATAAACTCCTTATTACCCTATCTTATTTAATTCTATATTATAAATATAACATATAAGCTATAAAAAATTAACACGAAAAAAATAAAATTGATTTTTTTTTACACACTTTACATAATAAGACATATATTGACATAAAAAAATGAATTTGCTATTATGAGCCTAAGGTGAAGTATATGAAAAAAAAGATTCTATATTTATTATTCTCTATCCTTTTATCAATTGAAATATTATTAAGTTATGCTATAGGAAATATAGATAATTATCCTACCAATTTTATTAATAATTTTCATTTTAATAATACATTTCTATTAAAAACATTAATTTTAACAATACCAATCTATTTCATACTAAATATAATACTAATATTAATAAATAAAATAAAAATTAATAAAACTAAAATAATAAATAATAAATCGCTCTTAATAATAGTATTTGCAAGTTTAACAATATCAAACTTGATATTCATAATAACATATTATCCAGGTAGTAATATGAATGATACTTTATATATAATTAATAATCCTATAGCCTATAGTACACAACATCCAATATTTTATAATTTATTACTAAGTATTCCCTTTAGAATAATATATAAAATAACAAACCATATTAACTTTTCATTCTTTCTAATCAGTTTTATACAATTATTAATAATGAATACTATAATTACATACATTATTAATTGGATTAACAATAATATACACAATAAAAAAATAACTATACTAACATTCCTATATTTCTTATTATTACCAATAATATCAAATTATAATACAGTTTTAATAAAAGATTCTTTATTTTCAGGATTATTACTATTACATATACCAATTATCTATAACATCATTAACAATAATAAAACCAATAATTTATACACTTTTATAATCCTTCTATTAACAGTATTAATAAGAAATAATGGATTATATATAGTAGTATTTGAAATATTAATACTAACACTTTATACAAAAAGATTATTCTTTATAAAATCATTAGTACTAATAATTATTATAAATAGTATTCCCAATTTAATACTTAATAATAAACAATTATTTCAAGAAAAAGCAGCTATACCAATTCAACAAATATCGTATATTGCAAAATATAATACTAATACAATTAGTAATAAAGATAAGATATATATCAATACGATTATGAACATAGAAGATATAAAAAATAATTATAATCCATACAATGTCGATACCATTAAATGGAACAAGAACTTTAATAGACAATACCTTGATAAAACTAAAAAAGAATTTATAATAACATGGCTTAAATTATTTAAGAATAATAAAGAAGAATACATAAAAAGCTATCTATTAGAAACATATCATCTCTGGTCAATAAATGAATTTAAAACAACACAAAGTAGATTCTTAGGAATAGATAAAACTGATTATGAAGGTACTATGTTTAATGAGTTAAAGAATAAAAACATTTTTCCAAAAAAAATTAATAAAATACTTAATTTATATTATGAAAAAACAACGATATTCTTTAATAATGGTACATGTATTTGGATATTACTTTTCTTATTGACAATACTAATTAATAAGAAAAAGTATAAGTATACTCTATTATTCGTACCATTTATAGGACTATACATAACACTATTAATATCAGCTCCAATATCTTATGCATTCAGATATATGAGTCCATTTCTATATTCACTACCACTACTATCAATAATAACTATAACAGTAAGAAAAAAAAGCATCTAATAAGATGCTTTTTATAATACTTTTTTTAATAATTTACTTTTTCTAAGTAAATATACAGACAATACACTAAAGATAAATATAATAAAAACAAATAACGGAATCCCAATAAGAGAATTAAAGTCTCGATAATTAAATACTTTAAAAGTAATATCTAAGAATATTCCATGTATTAAATAAACTCCAAAGGATAAATCAGATAATAACTTTATTATTTTATTATGTTCTTTATTATGTACCAAATTATAAACTAATATAAAGAATAATATAGAAGCTAATATAATATATGGAGTTCTATAAGCAAAAAATGAATTATAAAACATATTAAGTCTAACTGAAGCACTATAATTTAAAAATATACTAGCAATAAAACATAATAAAGTCATTATAATTAAAATCACATTGTATTTAGATAAATCATTATTAGTAATAAAATCATATAAGTATTTACCTAGAATAAAATATCCTATATAACAAACAGTTGTATAATACTCTGTAATAACAGGAAAAAACATACTAAAAGTACCCATTAAAAACCATATTATAAACAAAATCATTTTTTGTTTAGAATTAAGTTTGTCTAATAAAAATTTAAGTAAAGGTTGTATTATATATAAAACAATTATTGTATATAGAAACCATAAATGAGATCTAAATGGTTCAAAGGATAAAGTATATAGCTTATTATAAGTAGTACCAAAAAATAAATATTCCCAAACTAAATAAATAATATCCCATACAACTATAACTATTAAAAACCTAAGTATTCTTTTAATATATTTATCTTTATTAAAACTTCTATCTAAAAGTAAAGCTCCACTTATCATAAAAAATAATGGCACACTTATTCTAGATATAGTATTAAAAGTTAAAGACAACAAATAAGAAGAATTAGATATTAATCCATAGTATCTAGAATATAAATTAGAAACATGAACTATTATGACCATTATCATAGCAATAACTCTTAAAACATCAAATGTATACTCTCTTTTTTTACTCATCATATCAATCCTTAATTAATTTCTTAGAAAATTCTTCAATAGACATAATTTTACCATCTTTTTTAATAACAACATAATCAGAAGAATTATACATATCTATAATCTCAAGAATTTCTTCTTTTAATTTAACTTCACCTTTATTAACAACAATTTCTCTATTATAAGTACTACTAAAACTATTAATAGCCATCACAGTATTTATATATTTATATCCAGTAGTATTCTTATAAATATAAGTAGAATTAATAGTATTATTAGTGCTCCCTTTAAACACTGCAATAAAATTAGATTTAATTGAATTATTATGTACAATATCATTTACATATAAACAAGAACACATAAAGATACCAGTCATGAAAATAAGTATACCAACAATATATAATAAAAACTTCTTATTCATCTTATCCAACCTTTATAATTTATTAAACAAAATTATTATAACATAAATATAATAAAAAAAAGTAGAATTAATCTACTTTTAGAAGCTATGGCCTCCACCACCGCCAGAAGAGCCTCCTCCTCCGCCGCCTCCACCGCCGGAAGAACCACCAGAGGATTCAGAAACAGGGGAATAAACTCTATGAGTACCTGTTTTAGTACCAACAATATTTGTTGCATTAAATGCTACATCACAATTCTTAATTATTTCAGAATTATTAGCTTTCTTAACACGAGAACTAGATAAAACTATAATAAATGTAGTAAAGAATGAAATAACTATAGCCAATACTCCATTACTAATATGTCTCATTGGCTCCATAATCTTACCACCAGCAAGTAATGTGTACATTTCACTATAAGCTTCACTAGCACATCCATAGTAATCTCCAGCTGAAGCCATCTTATAAATATTATCAGTAATTAAATAAGCTTTACTATTATTAATAATCTTATAATTATTACCATCACTAAAGATATATATTTCTCTATTATCCATATCAACTAAGAATAATGATCCATTAGAGACACCATGTCCAAATATATTATGATAATAGTTTCTAGCAAAATTATCAGTAGAAGTATCATTACTACTAATACTCTTAAAAGCAATATTACCATATTCAGATAATGGTCTCATATCTTTAAGTAATTGTTTTTCTTCATCATCTGTTAAAATATCAGCATCATCTTCAATAACTATTTTATATTGACCAACTACTTCTTCAGTAGGCTCTACATCAACATTATCTTGAATTGAAGGTTCTATAATTTCACTGCCATCAGCAGCAGAATCAAAAATATCTTCTTCTGCATAAACATTAAATGCAAATATAAATGTACATATACATAATATAATAAGTAATAGTTTCTTTTTATTCATGCTCATCACCTCCACGTTTTTCTAATTGAGGTAATTTGTTAGATACCAAAATATTATGTTCTTTAACTAAATCTCTAAATGAAAGAATTACCAATCCTAAAGCTATAAAAGAAGCTCCATAATAATAGCCATCATATACAAAGTTGCAAATCAAAGCTACAACAGGAATTATAATAGCAATAATTTCTTTATATAGATATCTAAATATTCCAACTTTACTCTTTTTAGCATTCTGATTTGCTTCAATAGACATAAATCCCACATCATCAGTATGATTTACTCTATTACTTAATCCATTAGCTTGAACAATAGAAAGAATCAAACTTAAAACTGCACATATAACACTAATTACACAAACAGCTTTAGGTAAAATAACAAACATAGTATCAAGTACAAAGAATAATACAACACTAAGAAGTAAAGAACCGATTATATATTTAAAAAATGATATAGGTAAATCAGCTGCAACTTTACCAGTTTGACCATTTACAACAGCATAATTAATAGTCTTATTATCCTTATTTCTAATAGCTAAGAAATAAACAGGAAACATTCCAACCTTTTTATCAGTAACATCTAAACTAACACTAGGACTACTGCATCCATATCTAGAAAACTCTCTTATCCTAGATAATCTATTAGAAGCATCTCTTTGAGCAACACTTCTTGCATCCCTCTCATATACTCTACTATCAACATCAATTGTATCAGCATAATAACCAATTAAATAATTAGGATTAAACTCTTCCTTTTTATGATAATCAAAAGGAATAGAAGTACTAAACTTATCATAAAACTTAGATATTAAATCAAAAGATATACCTTCATATGAAGCATCTACATCACAAGAAATTGAGTAATCATTATAGTATTGATAATCACCAACTCTATGAGAATACTTACTACCTTTATTAGTAATATTTCCATGATTCTCTAATTTATAAACACAATAAGGTAGATAAATTCCCCTAAATTTTTCTAAAACAACATCAGATTTCATATAATTTGGAGTAAAAAGAGATTTTGAAACTACTTTTTTATAAGCAGCTATACACTCTTCTCTACTCTTTGCAAAAGGAATAATAAAATCAGGATTATTCTGTTTCATCATTTTGGATTCTATCATTGCTTGTGAACCACAATAACTACAGAATGTTATAGCAGTTTCATCAAAAGTCATTAATTCCGCTCCACATTGACTACAAGAATATGTCTTACCAGAATATGTAGCTACAGCTTCATTTTCTTTAGACATAGTAACCTTTTCATTAAACTCTTTAGGATCAAATTTAGAACCACAATACTTACAAACAACCTCTTTATCTGTAGGCTTAAATTCTAATTCACCCGTACAATTAGGACATTTAATCATATCATCACCAACTTTATTTTATCATTTAAATGAAATAAAAAAAAGTAGATAAATAAATCTACTTAAATAAAAATACAAAAATAGACAAAATCATTTTAATTTAGTAAATATTTTAGATAAGTTATCATGTAAAACTAAATCAGCAAATCTATCATAAGGAGTAGGAGTTTTATTAATAATTACAAGATATTTACCTTTAAATAAATCTATCATTCCACAAGCTGGTTGAACAGTTAAAGAAGTACCAGCCACTATTAACATATCAGCTTCTCTAATAATTCTACAAGAATTAGAAAAAGCATCTTCAGGTAACATCTCTCCATATAAAACGACATCAGGCTTAATTATTCCTCCACAAGAGCATTTTGGAATACCTTCAGAATCAAACACATATTTTGCATCATAAAGTTTATTACAATTTAAACAATGATTTTTTAAGATAGTACCATGTACTTCATAAACATTTTTACTACCAGCTTTAGAATGTAAGCCATCTATGTTTTGAGTAACAATACCTAATAATTTATTTTGATCCTCTAACTTTTTTAAGTATTTATGAGTAATATTCGGTTCTACATTTAAACAATTGAAATTATCTTTATAAAATTCATAAAAAGAATTAGTATCTTGATAAAACATATTATTACTCAACATCATTTCAACAGGATACTTATATTTCATATTATATAAACCATCACTACTTCTGAAATCTTTTATTCCACTATCAGTAGAAACGCCTGCTCCTCCGAAGAAAACTATTCTTTTAGAACTATTAATCATATCTTGTAATTTTTCAATATCACTCATAATAACACCTCATAATAATTATAACAAAAAAAGACTTAATAAAGTCTTTTATGATAATGATTCTTTTGAAACTACTATTACAGGTCTTAAATATAATTCTGTTTTAACACTTACTGATTTAATAACAGCTTTACCTGATTCATTAAACACAGCATAAGCATTAGCACTATGATCTTTACCAGTAGTAGAAGATGTTAGTAACCAATAACCTTCTCCATCTTTTAATCCTTCAATTAACCAACTAGATAGTTTCATTTTTTTAACTTCTTCCAAAGTAGCCAATCTAACTTTGAAGTTTTCTCCAATAGTATTAATTGTACTACCTTCAGTACCTATAGAAGACAAAGTACAAACTCCTTGATTAATACTAATATTTTCATAACCTCCAGGAGAATTATAATAACTTAAATCCTCTTTAGAAGGATCATATTCTTGATTTGTATTTAATAATCTTTCCATACCATAATCATTATAAAAGAAAGAATCAATTACTTGTAAGTTTGTCCATGAAGAAGTTAATTCATTAAGTTTCTTCAATGCATTAACTGGACCACTTAAATTATTAGTATCACTCCAAGTAGATTTTTCTAAGTTATCCACAGGTAATAAAGTAATATTTACTTCATCATTACCAACAACATAAAATGGAGATTCTTTACTATCATTATTTTCAGTATCTTCTGCAGTAGAATTATTATCTTCTACTCCAACATTTATTTTAACTCCTTTAATAAGTTGAGTAGAAGAAGCAACTTTAGTTGATGATAAAAAGTCAACTTCTTCTATTGTTTTAACATCTCTAGGCTTATTATTACTTTTAGAAAAGAATACCATATAAAGAATTAAAGTAATTAATAATACTATTAAAAGAATAATAGGAAATATCATAATATTTTTCTTTTTCATATATATCCTCCTCTAATAAGCATTTGCTGGTCTACAAGCATCATTTTCGCATAATACACTACCACAGAATGGTCTAACACAAGATCCTCCATATCCTTGCCAATATTTATTATATTGAGGTTGATGAGCCGGATCAAAAGGAATATTAGTCATTCCATCTCTATCACACCAACTGTCGCATGGACAAGTTCTAAGTTCTGAATTACATCTAGCACCTGTATATACATCGAAATAATAACAATATCTACCTTTTTTACCCCAACCATTTCCATGGCCAACTGTACAAGGTCTACTACCATCATCCCAACCATAATTACAATTTAATTTTTTATTTGTACAATTAGAATAAAGTCTATAACCTTTAGATGAGGATGTTGAATTATTACCAGCATTATCACTTACAAAAGCATAAACAGTATAATTAGTACCAGAGCCTTCCCCAGCAGAGAAAGTAACTGAGAAACTACCAGAACTAGTAGTACCTTTCCAATTACAATTATTTATATTATTTGTTAATGAATAACATACTTTATTAATACCACTTCCACCAGTATCAGTTCCAGCAACAGTGACTGTAACATACCTACTATTAAAGCTACGAGTACTTGCTACATTAAATGTTGATACTTTAGGTTTAGATTTATCTATCTTTAGATGTTGAGGATTAGAAGCAGCACTAACCAATCCCCCTTCAGTTACAGCTCTAAAGTATACATATCTGTCACCTTCATATGAGAAACTTTGACTATCTCTAATCCATCTATTATCAGGATCATCAGCGTTAGGATCACTAATAGCTCTTCCTTCACGATTTCCATATTGAGTATAATGAGTATTTAAAGAAGGAACACTACCTCCAAATGCATTTATTAAATCGATATTATTTGAATGATAATATGCTACATCTAATCCATTATTTGATACACCATCAGTATTATTATATAAATCGGTCCAAGAGCAAGATCCTGTACTCTTTGTAGTAGAAACACAATACTGATATTTTTTGATTTTTCCTATTGTTGTTGATTTAGTACTTACCCAAATGATTCTATTTGTAGAATACCATCCATCTGCTCCACCAGTTATAACAGGAGCTGTTGGACGATCTATCTTAATCTCCTTAGTTACATTAGCTTTATTTCCAGCTTGATCTTTTACA
This sequence comes from Bacilli bacterium, assembly GCA_017519965.1. The sequence goes on along the minus strand of JAFWRK010000008.1, from coordinate 9,749 downwards.
AAAAAATTATAATTTCCTTCAGGAACAGATATAGTCATACTACAATTTTTCTTATCAGAACAACTATCTATATTTTTCCAATCAGAGTTAGATGGTTCATCATCAGTAACAAAAGCATATTTTGAAACACCCATATTATCTGTTAAACTCAAAGTAACATTATTTGTACTCTTATTAATATCAGAATTCACACTTATTGTTGGAGGAACAAAATCAAAAATAAATTTTTTATCAGGTTCATAATAATTAGAAGTATAAAAATTATTAGATTGAGCATCGCAAACATGTTCAGGAACTATTTTTAATGTATAAGTACCTGACTTATTAGGAATTTTAATTGACTTAGTATCTATATGAGTAGAATTAATAATTGTACTCTCTGCATTTTTAAATTCATATAAAGTAGCATCGGTGTTTTCTACTCCTTCACCAATCCACTGATATTTAAATGAAATATTACTACAGAATCCATAAGAACTATTAACACGTATTTTTTCATTCAAGGAATTAACTGGAGTTGGTTGACTATCAGGACTAGGTACAATACTTATATGATTTTCATCATTAGTTTCAGGACAATCATTATGGACATCTGATTTTTCATATACAACATTACCATTCTCATCAGTACATTTCAATGATGATTGATAAGTATATGTATCATTAGTCTTAATAACAATAACGTATGTATCATTATTATTACAAGATATATTCTTATCTAATTCAATATCTTTTAATAACTTCTTATTTGATAACTCATCATATGATATTTTTACACATCCTTGTAATTTTCTTCCAAACATATCATAATCATAACTATCAGTATATAATTTAGCACTGGATTCTAAAGACTCATTATATACTTTATATTTATTATTATTTAATTGACTTTGTAGATTACTAACTATAGGTAATGCAATAGTTGTAGTAATACCCAAAATTACAATAGTAACAATTACTTCAACTAATGTAAAGCCTCTATTTCTTTTCTTCATATAATTCACCTATCCTACGATAAATTAATTATAACAAAAAAATAAGGATTTTACCTTATTTTTTTTTAATTTATTTATCAAATTCATATATTGAAAAATTCATACATTTATCAACCTCTTTATAATGCTTAATTATATATAAATAAACGTCTCTATCCAATTGAGTATCATAAGCTTTAATTCTTTCATATGTATTATCATTTATAACAATTTTTCTATCTTTATTTTTCTTTAATTCTTTAATAAACTTTTTACTACTATTAAATCCTAAATTACCATGATTTGTTAAATCTAAATATGAAACTTTTTGATTATTAATAATTCGATATATATAAGCAGTATCATCAAAAATAATATAATCATCCTTAATACATTCATTTACTGAATTAATATAATCTATTCCATTACTAGGATAATATTTAGTATTAAAATTATCAAAATTATTCGGATAAACACCTATATTACTACTATATCTTTTATAAATAGATATAATAATAATACTTATAAATAAGCATATAAATACAAGTTTAAAATTAATTCTTTTAAATTCAAAATTATTAATTAAAAATAACACAAATAAGAAAAATACATATTTAAAGTGTAAAGAATCAAAAGTAGGAATAAATATACTATAACTGATTATTAAATAAAGATTGGTGATATCAAACTTCTTTTTAATAGTTACAATAATACTAAATATAAGAATTAGAATGAATAAGAAGACACAGAAGTAATCAATACTCTTATAATTACCACTAAAATCTATTAATCCCAAGAAACATTGATCAATAAAATTATATAAATTATTATTAATTAATAAATACAATAAACATATTGATAATGGGATAAAAAATCCTATAAATCTTTTCTTTAAATCGACATCTTTATATTTAATAAACCATGGAATAAGTAAAACAATTCCAGTACTTTGCTTAGTTAAAAAAAGAATGGAAACTAATAATCCAACTAATAAATCTTTATTTTTAAAATCACTTTTTTCCAAAAATATAAGAATGATTATAAAAAAAAGTGAAAAAGTATTATATGTAGGATAAATACAATTTAATAAAAACATAAAAGTAATAAATAACAATGATGTTTTATCTCCATACATTTTATAAGCAAAAGAAAGTGATGTAGTAACTAATAAACTATGAAATAATACAAAGCTTAAATAATTTTTATAAATAAATAATGGGATAGACATAAGTAAAGGATAAAAAGGAGGTACTACCATATTAAAATCATTATAAGGAATCTCTCCCATTCTAATTGCTAAACTAAATCCATAATTCCATAATTCATCCATATTATTAGGTACAAGAAATAAATTAAATAAAACTATAAATATAAATATAAACATAAAAAATAATATCTTCTTCATATTTACCCCTACTCCTTATAATAAATATCAAAACCTTCGATACTTGAAACATATTTACTATTATCAACAATATAATCGTATAATTCTGTATCAAACTGGGACTTAGCTATACCAGTATCTAATCCATTATTAGTATCAAAAATTACTCTATCATAAAATCCTCTATCTAAAAACATATAAGTATCTGTTAAATCATTAAATCTTTTCTTCATTTTACTTAAACCATTATAACCATAATTACCTCTATGAGGAATAGTAAAGTAATTAAACTTCTTATCTAAAATAATACTATAAAAAGATCCACTATCAGAAATAATAATCATATTATCATACTTTTTCATCTCATTTAAAATATTAGAATGAATCTTATCATAATCTCGATTAATAACAGTCATATCAAAATGATTAAATGGATTTAAATGTATATTACTATAAGCTTCAAATCGCACTCCAATATTTAAGATAGTTATTAAAACTAATAAAATATAAGGAGCTAGTTTCAAATTAATATTATCATTATAAACATATATTATAGGTATTATGAAAATACTTATTAAAAAGGTAAAATGATTTAAATCACATATTGGCATAATAAAAGAAAAACTACCTAAAACATAAAAAAATAATATTTCTTTTTTATTTTTAAGCATAAATATAATATTTATCAATAATAAAATTAAAGATAGTACAAAAACATAACTTATAAGTAATTTATTACTATTCTTAAAATCAAATAGACCTAATAGCGTTAAATCTATAAATTGAAATAAAGAATTAGTAATTAATAAATATATTAAAAATAATAATAAAGGTATAGAAAGTCCTATTAATCTTTTAGATATTTTTTTTATATTTCTTATTCCAATAAAACTAAAGAACATTATACTTAGACCAATAGTATGTTTTGTAAGTATTAATAATCCTAATAATAATCCAATTAAATAATCATTGCTTTTATTCTTTTCTAAATACATTAATATAACAATAAATACTAAACATAAACTATTATATGTTGGTATAAAAGATTTAAATAAAAATAGACATAATACTAATAAAAAAATTATCCTATTTTTTCCTAATAGCTTATCTAAAAAATAATACATTATCATATAACTTATAATAGATTCTAATAAAAATACAAATAAATTATCTTTAATAAATAGACCAATACTAAATAAAAAAATAAATAAAGGAGTAGTTACTAAAGTAAAATCTTTATATGGTAATTGTCCTAAAACAAAAGCATGACTCATACCATACTCCCATATAGTATCATAACTATAATCAGAATAAATTAAAAAATAGTTAATAAAACACAAAAAGAAAAAGAATAAAACAAATTTATAATATTTCTTTATAAAACTCATAACTACTCCTTTTCTTTTATCTTTTAATATTTAAAACCCATTCTATTAAAAGGATAAATTGTTAGACTAGTTTTTCCCTTTATTTCTTTTTTACTAAATGCTCCATATATACGACTATCTGCAGAGTTAACTCTATTGTCACCTAAAACATAGTATTTTCCTTTAGGTACAGTATCTTTAAAATCATCAGTTCTCTCATGATCAAAATCTTCTTTAAAATACTCACCATTTATATAAAGCTTATTCTTTTTATATTCTATCTTTTCTCCAGGTAATCCTATTACTCTTTTAATTAAATATTCATCTTTAGTTTTAATAACAACAATATCAAATCTCTTAATATCACTAAAATTATAAGAAATCTCATCTAAAATCATAATATCATTGTTTTCTAATGTATCATTCATAGAATTACCATTTACCTTTATAGGACTAACTACATAAGCTTTTATTAATAACACTAAAATTATAACTATAATATATCCAATATTATTTTTAATAACACTAAAAAATTTATTCATTTTTCTCACCAATAATATTATAACAAAAAAATAAGGCTTATGCCTTATTTTATTATTTTTGTCCTCTTTCTTTAATACGATAAGAACCAACCATTCCTTTAAGGAAGTTAAGTTTAGCACGTCTAACTTTACCTTTACGTACAACTGTAATTCCAGCTAGTTTTGGTGAATGAACTGGGAAAGTTCTCTCAACTCCTACACCACTAGACATTTTACGTACTGTAAATGTTTCAGAAACGCTTCCTCCACGGCGAGCAACAACTACACCTTCAAAAGCTTGGATACGTTCTCTTTTACCTTCAATGATTTTAACATCTACTCTTACAGTATCTCCAACACGAAATTCAGGAATGTTATGATTAATTTGTTTTTCATTAATCTTGTCAATAACGTTCATAAAAATCTCCTCTCTAAATATATATTACCAATGATCATAATCAAAATTTATAAAGAATAGCGGATCATCTCACTTGACAATGAAGATTATAACACATTTTACCTATATAAATCAATAGAAAATTGTTATTATATAAAGAAAAAAGATGAAGGAACTATTCACCATCATCTTTCATAGTATACACATAAACTATTTTTTCATCTTCAACATAGAACTTTGATTTAATATTATTTATTCTTTCATAAACTATAGGTTTCTCTAAAGAATCTCTAGCATCAACTAATTCATCAAAGCTTTCTACTTCAATTACTTTATTATAATCCTTAATTACATAATCACTAGTAGCATTAACAATATAGTCATCATAATCTCTTAGTATTCTTTTTAAAGTAGCAGCATACTTACTATCTAAATCTTTAACTAAATAAATGAAATTGATTAAATATGTAAATAATAATATATCCATTAATAAACATACTACAGCAACAAATACATAAAATGGATCAACATTTTTCTTAGTAGCATTTGATAATACTAATTGATTTTGATTATCTAGATTACTAGATGTAATCATAAATGATTCACCAGTTAATGGAATATTAATATAAGAAATCTTTCTAGATAGATCATTATTTTCTAAATATAATGCAACTTCAAGTTCAGCACTAGAAGATACACCAGTCTTATTAATATAATCTTGTACTATTTGTCTATAAGATGAATAATCAATAGTAACATCAGATGAGAAAGAAATAACTTCACCATTTACATTCAACTTAGTAGAATCTATTAATACATCTTCTTTTGTATATCTAACTCTAGAAGAATCATTATCCTCAAAAATATTTAATTTACCAACTACAAAATAATTAGAATCAAACTTAACACTTCTACTATATACAGCTTCATAATTAAATGTAGCTCTAATATTTTGTACTAATGAAGTAATATAATCCAAATCTTTTTCTAAACAGCTATCAGAGTATACATCATTAGCATTAGTACATACAGAATAATCATTAGAAGTATATTCTGAATATGTAGTTGAACCACCTAATTCAATATCAGTAGCTTTAAATATAAACAAAACACATAAACATAAGAATAACAGAATTAAACCTACTAATGTTGCTACTCTAGCTAAATAATTATAATGTCTCTTTTTTAAATTAGATTTTGTTTTTACAGATTCATTATCCTTATTTACTACTGAATCATTAGATTCCTTTTTCTTCATATCTTCATAGATTTTATCTAACTCTTCTTCTTTAGGCATCTTAATAACTTCAGTTTTTTCAATTTTATATTTATCAACTAACTTAGCTTTATTAACTGACTTACCACTAGTTTTTTTACTGATTCCTGAAGAAGGAGATTTTTTAACTTCTTTTTCTTTTGTCTCTTTCTTTTCATCTTTTTCTACTTTTTTTGTAGTCTTCTTAGTAGTAGTCTTTGTTCCCTCTTTTTTTGATTTCCACTTAGGATCATGATTTCCTTTATTCTTAGTTGCTGTCTTAGTTTTCTTCTTTTTAGTAGTATCTTCCATACTAGTTCACCACCTAATTTATTCTAATAAAAGTATATCATATATTTGATTATAAACAAGCATTTTATCTAGATTTTCCATTAGTTAATTCATTAAAGTAATCATTGAATTCTAGATATCTTTTTTCTGCTGCTTTCTTTAAAGTAGAAAGCTCTTTAGACATTTTTTCTAATTCTTTTTGCTTTAAATAATTACGATATTTATTCTTTATTTCCAATCTAAATCTTTCTATTTGATTTAGTGCTTCTCTAATATCATCACCAGAATCATCATCACTAGTAATTAAATCAGTTAATTTAATAATCAACTTATTATATTTATAAAAAACCTTATCATGAACTAATGAATGAGCAATATCGTTATCTATAACTTTAATATTTCTAATAACTTGATTATTAATCTTTAATCCTTTGTTACTTAAAATAAATCCATCTAAATTAACTAATTCAATTCCATCAATCTTATTCTTCTTAAATTTTTTCTTAATATTATTTATAGAATACATAAAACATCATCCTTTATTTTTCTAATAAATCTGGTCTTCTTTCTCTTGTCTTTTTCAAACTCTCTTGATATCTATATTCAGCTATTTTTTTATGATCACCTGACAATAAAACATCAGGAACAACCATTCCATCATACTCTCTAGGTTTAGTATAAGTAGGATAATCTAACAAATTATTATTAAATGAATCATTAATATGAGATTCATCAGTAATTACATCAGGTAATAGTCTAGAAATAGAATCAACTAAAACCATAGAAGCTATTTCCCCACCAGTTAATACATAGTCACCAATACTTAGTTCTAAATCACATATACTTCTAATACGTTCATCAAATCCCTCATAATGTCCACAAATGATTATTAAGTGTTTTTTTGTAGACAAATCATAAGCCATCTTTTGATTATATACTTTTCCATCAGGAGTAAGAAGTATTACTAAGCTATCATCATCTCTTAAACTTTTTACACAATCAAATATTGGCTGGCATGTTAATACCATACCAGCTCCTCCACCATAAGGAGTATCATCAACTTTTTTATGAGGATCATTAGTATAATCTCTAAAATTAACAATATTAATATCCACTTTACCTAAATCAATTGCTCTTTTAATAATTGATTCATTAAAAACTGAGTTAAACATGTCAGGAAACAAAGTAAGAATATCAATCTTCATTATTATCACCTACTTCTTTTATATATTATTTTGAAGTTTAATCTACATTCCATCTATCAAATCAATCTCTATTATTTTATTAGTTTTATCAATTCTTTTAATTAGAGGAGAATTCATAGGTATTAAGTATTCTTTATCTAGCATAACTCTAATAACTTTATTATTTTCACTAGCCAAAAATATTTCTAATACTCTTCCTTCTAAATCATTACATAAAACTTTAAAATTTAACAAATCTTCATCTAAAATTTCATTATCAGAAAGAACTAAATCTTCTTTTTTAAAATACACTTTTTGCTTTAATAAGAACAAAACATCATTGATATTATTATAGTCATTTAAAGTTACCATGTCAAAATTCTTATGTTTACGATAAGTCCTTATTTTATATGGATTATTATTAATAATTAATTCTTTTCCAACTACAAAAACTTTTTCTTTAAATTGAAAATCACTAAGTATTCTAAGTTCTCCTTTAATCCCATGTGTTGAAACTATTTTACCAATATATAACATATTATCTCCCTAACTCATATAAAAGTATAGATGTGGCAATTGCAACATTTAGACTTTCTACATTATTATTCATATTTATATATAAATTCTTATCACATAATTCCTTAATAGTATTTCTTACTCCATTGCCTTCATTACCCATAACCAAAGCAAATTTTTCTTTATCAGAATCACTTAAACTTCTAGCATCAACACCATTATTAACATCAGTTCCATAAATAGGTATTTTATTATCTTTAATTATCTTAACAGCATCCATTCCATTAATAGAAAGAATATTAGTATGAAAAATCATACCTTGAGTAGCTCTAATTACTTTAGGATTATATAAATCAACACAATTTTCACTTAAAATAATTGTATCTATATTAAATGCTACAGCACTTCTAATAATTGTTCCTAAATTACCAGGATCTTGTATTTCATCCAACAAAAGTATTCTTTTGCCTATATTAATACTAGTATCTTTTTTCTTACATAATCCTATAACATATGGAGGATTATCCAAATTAGAAATCTTAGATATTATTTCATGATTAACAACTAACTTTTCACAATCAATATCAATTTCAAATCCATCTTCAATAATTATTTCCTTTAATAAACCTGATTTATATGCCTCTTGTACAAGATGTTCTCCTTCTACTAAAAAAGTAGAAGTTAAGTCCCTATATTTTTTCATATTTAGTTTTATTAAATCTTTTACTTTATTATTTTCTAAACTAGTTATTATCATAAAAACTCTTTCATCTCCTTACGATACTTTTTATAATCAGGCATATTTTCTTCTACTACACTCCAAAAGGATTTAGAATGATCAGCATATACCAAATGAGTAAGTTCATGTATAATTACATAATCTAAATACTTAATATCTCTTTTTATTAACTCTAGATTTAAAGTAACAGTATGACTTTTAATATTACAAACTCCCCATCTTGTAGTCATTCTTCTTATCTTTAAATTTGGATGAGGAATACTTCTAGAATAAATACTATATAAATACTCTATTCTTTCTAAAAAGATTTTTTTAGCTTCTTTCTTATAAAAATTATAAATATCATAGTCTTTTCCTATATAAACATTATCATCTTCAATATACATTTTATTTTGATTAATATAAATAACATTATATTTCTTTCCTAAAAAGAAAAAACCATCATTATTATCTTTCTTCTTTAATTGAATATTAATCATATTAACTATCTTAGAATAATTATCATCTATTAAATTAATAATAAATTTATTAGTAGTAAGTAAACCAGTAGTAACATGTATAGCTAAATCTTTTTTTACTCTAATATAAGTATTCTTTTGATTAAATTTTCTATCTATTATTATTGGATAAATAACTCCATCTAGTTCAAATTTCAACTTAATCACCACCTTAATTATACAAAAATACGACCAAAAAGAAAAGTATAACTAAATTGTATAAATATATAGAAATAGACCAATATAAGGATAAGGAGGTTATTATGGACATTAATATAAGACAACATATAATAAATAACTTTAGAGGAGATAATTATGAATCTTTAAGAAGAGCAATTGATGAATCGGTAAAAGCTCAAGATGAAGTAACCTTACCAGGATTAGGAGTGTTCTTTGAACTAATTTGGGAAAATGCTAGTAACGAATTAAAGGATGAACTAATTATGATTATTAAAAGAAGAGTACAAAAAGGACCAGTTATTGATGAAGTGAACCCCATTTTGGACACTTTAAAAAAAGACTAATTTCATATAAAATAGAATCTCAAGAAAGGAGGTTCTATTTTTATGTCTAATAATAAATACACTAATGAATTTAAAAAGAAAGTTGTTGATGAATATGTTT
>JAFWRK010000039.1 GCA_017519965.1 Bacilli bacterium | reverse complement strand
ATTAATAATGTAAGTATAGATGTTACTGTAAGTATTGTATTATGTATCATATGAAGAGTTATTGAAGTAAATATTGTATCTGTATTATAATAAGCTGCTGCAAAAGCAAATCCTAAACAACTATATGGTATTATAAATAATAAATCAGTTATAGTGTTATATGATCCAACTACATGCATACCACCAAAGATTAGACCAGATATTATAATAAATAACCATTTATTCTTTATAGCATCCTTAAAGGCTTTTCTAAATACTAATTCTTCAACCATAGGTCCTAAGAAACCAACATTTATAAGCATTAACCATGGTAGATATTTAATATAATCTTGGACAGCTTGTTCATTACCAGCTTGTCCACCTTTAAATACAAAGTTTATTATTAAGTTAGAAGCTACCATTCCAACTAAACCTAAGAACCAATATTTAATACCTTCATCTAAATTATCAAATACATTAGCTCTAAACTTATCCCAATCTCTTATTAAATCTTTACGATATATTAAGAATAATATAAATAATAGAATAATATTTTTTAAAGCATTTAATATTACTAGCATAGGTCCACTTAATTCTTTTACTTTAAGATAATATAAAGTATAAGAAAATGCATAATCTAATACGAAGTAAGAAAAAATAAAAATTAGTATTGCTTTAATTATATATTTATGTTTTTTAAAATCTTCTTTAATACTTTTAAATACATTTTTCATTATAATCACCAAATAAAATGTAACATAAAAAAAGTAAAAATAAAAGGAAATAATTATAAAACCTTGCAAAAATAGTAAATAGATAGTATAATACAATTGCTTACCGATACCAGGAGATAAGAATTTCCGACTTACTCTTAGTACTGGTGAATATATTAAGAAAGGAAGTGTTAGAATGGCATTAACAAAAGAAGAAAAAGCAAAATTAATTAAAGAGTTTGCTAAGAGTGAAAAAGATACAGGTTCTGCAGAAGTACAAATCGCAATTCTTACTAAAGAGATTAACGATTTAACAGAACATTTAAAAGTTCACACTCACGATTATCATTCAAACAGAGGTCTTTTAAAGAAAGTTGGACAACGTAGAAATATGTTACAATACTTAGCTAAAAAAGATATCCAAAGTTATCGTGAAGTAATTAAAAAACTAGGTTTAAGAAAGTAGACACTTCATTTTGGTGTCTCTTTTTTTTAAAACAGGGGGACAATATGAATAAGAAAAATGTATATATAGGCTTTGATAAGGAAAACAATAGATGCTTACTATATAAAAATGAAGATAGCTATTTCAACTTAGAAACTAAAGAAAAAGTAGATGAAGAAAAGTTACAAAAAAACACACTATTACCATATGAAAAATTAATAGAGCATAAAGGATTAAATTCAAAAAATAACATTATAAAGAATTACAAAAAAGATTGTGAAGAAGATATACCTATAGATGATGTATATACTGGATCAATACTTAAAGTAAAAACTATATATGGTACAGAAGAAAGTAATAAAACATTTAATCTTACACCATTCATACAAGCTATGGCTCTATATTGTGGATTACCTTACTTTATAAATGAAGTAAGAATGCCAGAAACAATAACTTATAGGTATTCTTATGATATAGTGGCAAAAGATATTCTATTACAAAGATTACCTAATAGATTTAGTGAACCAGATTATAAATGCTTAATGGTTAATAAAATAGTTAAACATAAAGATGGTATCTTACAACAGGGTGATTATATAGTAAGTGAAACAATGAATTCGTTTAGAGATTTTGAAGATTGTAAAAACATAAGTGACTATTGTTTTGAAATGCCTAAGAAAAAAGTTTTAGAATTATACATGAAAAATAAATATCAGTAGACAAATATTTTGAAATAGAGGTAGAAAATGGAAAAGAAAGTATTTGAATTAGATTTTCATGGAAGAAAATTAGTAGTAGAGCATGGAGAATTAGCTAAACAAGCAGATGGAGCAGTACTAGTAAGATATAATGATACAGTTGTATTAACTGCATCAGTAGTATCTAAAACAGTAAACTTATTATCTGACTTTTTCCCATTAACAGTTAATTATCAAGAAAAGCTTTACTCAGTAGGAAAAATTCCTGGAGGATTTATTAAACGTGAAGGTCGTCCTAGTGAAGCTGCTACATTAGCTGCAAGAATGATAGACAGACCAATGCGTCCATTATTCCCAGAAGGATTTAAAAATGAAGTACAAATTATATCTACAGTATTATCAGTAGATCAAGATTGTTCACCAGAATTAACTGCTATGTTTGCTTCATCATTAGCAGTATCAATTTCAAAAATACCATTTAATGGTCCAATTGCTGGAGTTAAAGTTGGTAGAGTAAATGGAGAATTTATAATTAATCCAACTCCAGAAGAATTAGAAAATTCTGATTTAGAATTAACAGTAGCTGGAACTAAAGAAGCAATTAACATGGTAGAATCTAGTGCAAAACAAGTACCAGAAGATGTTATGTTAGAAGCATTAATGTTTGGACATGAAGCAGTAAAAGAATTAATTAAGTTCCAAGAAGAGATTATTAAGGAAATTGGTGTAGAAAAAATGGAATATGAAACACTAGTTCCTGAAGAAGAAATAATAACTCGTGTAAAAGACTTAGTAACAGATAGAATGGATAAAGCTCTTCGTATTAAAGATAAACTAGAAAAATATGCAGCTATTGATGCTTTAAAAGAAGAAGTTATTGAATTATATACAAAAGAAAATGAAGATTCAATGAAAGAACAAGAACTAAAAGAATTACTTGTTAAAGTAAATATGGTTCTTAGCGATATTGAATATGAATTATTTAGAAATATAGTAGTTAAAGAAGGATTAAGAGCAGATGGTAGAGCAATGGATGAAATAAGACCATTATCTACTGATATAGATTTATTACCTAGAGTACATGGTTCTGCTTTATTTACAAGAGGACAAACTCAAAGTTTATCAACAACAACTCTAGGAGCATTAAATGAGCATCAAATAATAGATGGTCTAGGATTAGAAGATCAAAAGAGATTTATGTTACATTATAACTTCCCACAATTCTCTGTAGGAGAAACAGGAAGATATGGTGCTCCAGGTAGACGTGAAATTGGACATGGAGCTTTAGGAGAAAAAGCCTTAGCTCAAGTAATTCCATCAGAAGAAGAATTCCCATATACAATAAGAGTAGTATCAGAAATACTTGAATCAAATGGATCATCATCTCAAGCAAGTATATGTGCTGGATGTATGTCACTTATGGCTGCAGGAGTTCCAATTAAAGCACCAGTTGCAGGTATTGCAATGGGACTTATAACTCATGGAGATGATTATACAATTCTTACAGATATTCAAGGTATGGAAGATCACTTAGGAGATATGGACTTTAAAGTAGCAGGTACAAGAAATGGTATAACTGCACTTCAAATGGATATTAAGATTAGTGGTATAACTAAAGAAATCTTAAAAGAAGCATTAGCTCAAGCTAAAAAAGCTAGAATGCAAATACTTGATGTAATTGAAGCACAAATACCTGAACCTAGAAAAGAAGTATCTAAATATGCTCCAAAGATGGAAACATTTATGATTAATCCAGCTAAGATTAAAGATGTTATAGGTAAAGGTGGAGAAATGATTACTAAGATTATTTGTGAAGCCTCTAATGTAACAGAAGTAACAAATGTTAACGCAGTAAAAGTTGAATTAGAAGATGATGGTAGAGTTATTATCTATCACTCAGATAAAGAAATAATTAATAAGACAAGAGAAATGATTGAAAACATTACACGTGAAGTAGAAGAAGGAAAAATCTATGAAGCTAAAGTAGTTAAAATAGAAGACTTCGGATGCTTTGTACAAGTATGGCCTGGATGTGAAGGTTTAGTTCATATTTCTCAATTATCAAATGATAGAGTAGAAAAAACAGAAGATGTTGTTTCTTTAGGTGATGAAATAATAGTTAAATGTTTAGGTGTAGATAAAAAAGGAAGATTAAACTTCTCAAGAAAAGAAGCTTTACCTAAAAAAGAAAAGAAAGTTGTAGAAAAACAACCAGAAGAAACTGAAACAGAAACAATTACAGAATAAAAGGTTCAATATTGAACCTTTTTTTCATATACTAAAACAGGTGAGTATATGAATAATAAAATAAAACTATTCCTAGGAGTATTATTAACATTATTTAGTTTTTACTATACAGCTAAATCAATTGATTTAGTAAAAAGAATAGATCCCATAATGGAAAAAATAGAAAAGAATCAAGATAAGTTTAATATAAGTCCAATAGATGCAAGAATAGTAGATGATACAATTATTCCAGGATTAAAAGGAAAACAAGTAAATATTAATCTAACTTATAAAAAGATGAAAGAATATGGCATGTATAATGAATCATTAACTATACTAAAAGATATATCACCTAAAGTATCAATTAAAAATAATTATGATAAATACATAATAAGTGGAAATAAAAAGAAAAGAAGTGTATCTATTATTTTTTATATAGATGATATAGAGAAATATAGATTAATAACTAATTACATAGATTTAGAACATATACAATCTACGTTATTGATTGATTCTGATTTAATAGATTATTTAGAAGAAAAAGATTTAACAAAAAATAATATAGAATTAAACTATAAAGAAATAAATAAAGTATATGTATCTTCTAATTCTAGTTATATAGAAAATATAACTAATAAGAAAACTAGCTATTGTATAACAATAAATAGAAATAAGAAATTATTAAATGTTTGTAAAAAGTATAAGTATTATACTATTATTCCTAGTATTACATTAAATAACAGTCCAACAGCAACTATTAAGAAAGAACTATCTAATGGTTCTATTATATTAGTAGAAATTACAAATGAAATAAAAAAAGAATTAGATTATATTATTTATTATATAAAGTCTAAAGGATATGACATAATATCTTTAAATGATTTATTAAAAGAATAGGGGAATACCCTTTTTTCTTTTGATTAAAACTAAAAGATATAGTATACTTATGAATAGGGTGAAGTATATGTACTTAAAAGAAATAATAGCAAGTGGATTTAAGTCATTTGCTGATAAATTAAATATTAAATTAGATGGTAACACTACATGTATAGTTGGGCCTAATGGATCAGGTAAAAGTAATATTGTAGATGCTGTACGTTGGGTATTAGGAGAACAATCAGTTAAATCTCTACGTGGAGAAGGATCAATGTCTGATGTAATATTCTCTGGTAGTAAAAGTAGAAACCCTTTAAATGTTGCTAGTGTAGAATTAATATTTGATAATAATGATCATTTCTTAAATGTTCCATATACTGAAATATCTATTAAAAGAAGAGTATATAGAAGTGGAGAAAATGAATACTTTCTAAATGGAGAAAGATGTAGATTAAAAGATATTAATGATTTATTACTAGATACAGGTATGGGAAAAGAATCATTTAATATTATTTCTCAAGGAGAAGTAGATAGAATTCTATCATCATCCAGTAGTGAAAGAAGAGTAATATTTGAAGAAGCATCAGGTATTTTAAAGTACAAAAAAAGAAAAGAAGAAGCCCTTAGAAAACTAGATAGAACTCATAATAATTTAGATAGAGTAAATGATATTATTGGAGAACTAGAATTACAAGTAGAACCATTAAAAGAACAAAGTAAAAAAGCAGAAGAATATTTAGAAAATAAAAATGGTTTAGAAAAATATGAAGTAGCCCTTTTAGCTTATGATATAGAAAATATCAATGATGAACTAGAAAAAGATAAAACAAAGAAAGAAAAGCTAGAAAGAGACATAGTAACAATCTCTAATGAATCATCTAAAGGAGATGCTACATATTTAGAAGAATCTAATAGATTAGAAAAATTAGAAACAGAGAAAAATGAATTAAATAGAAAATTATTAGTTATTACTGGAGAAGTAGAAAAGATTAATGGAGAAAAGAATCTATTAATAGAAAAAAGTAAAACAACAAAAGAAGAAAATGAAATAAAAGAAGAAATAAGAAAAGTACTAGATAATAAATCAAAAGTAGAAAGTTCAATAAATATATTAAAAGAAGATATTAGTATTATTACAAAAGATAGTACAAGTATTGAAGATGAATTAAAGAATAATGAACAAGAGTTATTAAAATTAAAACAAAAGAAAAATATGCTTAATAATGATTTTTCATCACATGATAGAGATATTATCAGTACAAGACATAAAATAGATAATCTAAGAAGAGAAATAGATAATGGAGCTGATATGCCTAATAGTGTTAGAAGTGTATTAAATGCTACTTCATTAAATGGTATACATAATACTATTGGTAACTTAATATCAACAGAAGATAAATATGTAAAAGCTCTAAATATTGCAATCAGTTCAAATAAGAATTTTATTATTACTACAGATGAAGAAAGTGCTAAAAAAGCAATTAATTTCTTAAAAGATAATCATTTAGGAAGAGCAACATTCTTCCCATTATCAGTAATAACATCTAGATATATTGATAAAGAAACATTAAGTAGTGTAAAAAATGATCCAGACTATATTGGAGTACTAAGTGATTTATTAGAATATGATAATAAATATAAAAATATAATAGAAAATCAATTAGGAACAGTATTATTAGTAAATGATATAGATTCAGCTACTAGAATATCTCATAAAATTTATAGTAAATATAAGATAGTTACATTAGATGGAGATGTAGTAAATGTAGGTGGATCAATGTCAGGAGGATCTACATATAAATCAACAAGTGTAATTAGTTTAAAACAAGATTTAAAACATGAAGAAGATAAAGAACAATTATTAAAACAAGAATTATTAGAAATATCTAATGAGATTAATAGTTTAGATGAAGATATTACAAAAAGAGAAGAACAAGTATTTGTTTTATCTAAAGAAAGAACTAGTATTAAAGAAAAATATGATTCTAAAAATAATGAATTAAATATCTTAAAAGAAGAATTAGTACAATGTAATAAAGAATGGGAAACTCTTAATTCTATTAATAGTAATAGTTTATCTGAAAAAGAAAAAGAGTTAACAACTCTATATCATGAAAAAGCTACAGAAAAAGAAACAATTACTATTAGACTTAATTCTTTAATTAAAGAAATAGAAAATCTAAAAACTAAATTAGAAGCATACCAAGCAGAAGAAAAGTTAAAGAATTCTAATCTTAGAAGTTTAGAAAAAGAATCTAATGAATTAAATGTTAGAATATCTAGAAATGATCTAAAAATAGATAATATGTTAAATATATTAAGTACTGAATATGAAATAACATATGAAAAAGCTAAAAAAGATTATAAGTTAGATATAGAGCCAGAGGAAGCTAGAATTAAAGTTAATACATATCGCTCAAATATAAAAAGAATAGGTATGGTAAATATTGATGCCATAGAAGAATATAAAAGAGTAAATACAAGATATGAATTCTTAAAGAATCAAAAAGAAGATTTGTTAAAAGCAGAAGACACATTACTAGAAATCATGAATGAAATGGATGGAGTAATGGAAGAAGAATTTGCTAAGACATTTGAAGCTATAAGAGTTGAATTTAAAGAAGTATTTAAAGAACTATTTAATGGTGGAGGAGCAGACTTAAAATTAACAGATCCAGATAATATGTTAACTACAGGAATAGAAATAGTAGCATCACCTCCAGGAAAGAAATTAACAACAATTTCTCTTTTATCAGGAGGAGAAAAAACTTTAACAGCTATTAGTTTATTATTTGCCATTTTAAATGTTAGAACAGTTCCATTCTGTTTATTTGATGAAGTTGAAGCAGCATTAGATGAAGCTAATGTAGCTCAATTTGGTAAATACCTAGATCATTATAAGAATAAAACACAATTCTTAATAATTACACATAAAAAGAAAACAATGGAATATGCTAAAACACTATATGGTATAACAATGCAAGAATCTGGTGTATCAAAACTAGTAAGTGTTAAACTAGAACACCCAGAAGAAGTATTATAAAAGATTTAGTTATCTAAATCTTTTTTTATTATTGTAATTCCTACCAAAAAGGTAGTATAATAAATTGACGTAGGAGTTGGTATTATGAAAATATCTACTAAAGGAAGATATGCCTTAGTAATAATGATTAATCTAGCTAGAAATTATAAAGATGGAAAATATATATCTTTAAAAGAAATATCTGAAAAAGAGAATATATCATTAAAGTATTTAGAAAAGATTATGATTCAATTAAATAAAGATGATTACCTTGATGTATTAAGAGGTAATAATGGTGGATATAGGTTAAAGAAAGAACCTAAGTACTATCAAGTAGGAGACATACTACGTAGAGTAGAAGGATCTTTATCACCAATACCATGTATTGAGCAAGATAATTGTGATAAAAGAGAGTCATGTGATACCCACGAATTTTGGGAAGGATTATATGATGAAATTAATAAATATGTAGATAGTAAAACACTACAAGATTATATATAGGAGGATAATATGAGTTTATTAGAAATAAAGAATTTAAGTACAATAGCAGCAGATGATCATGAAAAGCATATATTAAAAGGATTAAATTTAACTATTAATAAAGGAGAAATACATGTAATAATGGGACCTAATGGTAGTGGAAAAACTACTTTAGCAAACACAATATTTAATAATCCTAGATACATTATTACTGATGGAGAAATGTATTTTGAAGGTGAAAAGTTAAATGGATTAAAGACTGATGAAATTGCTCGTAAAGGTATATTTATGTCATTTCAAATTCCAGAAGAAGTTCCAGGTATATCAGTAGCTCAATTTATAAAGACAGCAAAAAAAGCTTTAACTAATGAAAAAGTAAATGTCTTTAGTTTATCTAAAGAAGTAGAAGAAAATATGAAAAAATTAGATATGAATACTACATATACTAATAGAGACTTAAATGTAGGTTTTTCTGGAGGAGAAAAAAAGAAGAATGAAATACTTCAATTACTAACATTTAATCCTAAATTAGCTATTCTAGATGAGACTGATTCAGGACTAGATGTAGATGCAATTAAAACTGTTTCAAAAGGAATAGATTTATATAAAAATGATAATAATGCTGTATTAATAATTACTCATTCTACTAAGATATTAAAGAGTTTAAAAGTAGATTATGTACATATATTAGTAGATGGAAAAATAGTATTAAGTGGAGATAGTAATCTAGCAAAAGAAATAGAAGAAAATGGTTATACAGATTATATTAAGTAGGTGATAATATGAAAACTAATATAAATGAATTAACTAATAAAACAAATAATATATATAATATGAAAACATATGATACACCTATAAAAAAAGAAATTGGTTTATCAAGAAAAATAGTAGAAAATATTAGCAAAGAAAAAAATGAACCAGAATGGGTATTAGATATAAGATTGAAAGCTTTAGATTTATATAATGAATTATCTCTACCAGACTGGGGACCAGATCTTAGTGAATTAGATTTAAACAAGATTGCTACATATGTAAAACCAAAAACTAAAATGAATGATTCATGGGAAGAAGTACCAGAAGATATAAAAAATGTATTTGATGCCTTAGGTATACCAGAAGCAGAGAAAAAGTCATTAGGTGGTGTAGGAGCTCAATATGATTCAGAAATGGTATATCATAAAATACAAGATAAATTAAAAGATAAAGGAGTAATATATACTAATTTTGATACAGCTATTCAAGAATATCCAGAATTAGTAAAAGAGTATTTTACTAAAGCAGTACCAATAAGTGATCATAAGTTTATTGCTCTACATTACGCCTTATTCTCAGGAGGATCATTTGTATATATACCAAAAGGAGTAGTTTTAAACGATCCACTACAATCATATTTTAGATTGAATTCTCCAGGAGCAGGCCAATTCGAACATACATTAATTATTGTTGAAGATAATGCATCACTTCAATTTATTGAAGGATGTTCTGCTCCAGGATATAATGAATTAAATATCCATGCAGGATGTGTAGAGTTATTTGTAAAAGAAAATGCGTATCTTAGATTCTCAACAATAGAGAATTGGTCTAAAAATATGATGAATCTAAATACTAAAAAATGTATCGTTGAAAGAGGCGGAAAAATAGAGTGGATTACAGGATCATTTGGATCAAAAATATCTATGCTATATCCAATGAGTATCTTAAAAGGAGATAATTCAAAATGTGAGTTTACAGGTATCTCATTTGCAGGAGAAGGACAAAATTTAGATAATGGAATAAAAGTAGTACATGTAGGAAAAAATACTAAAACAGTAGTAAATTCTAAATCTATATCTAAAGATGGAGGAATTTGTACATTTAGAAGTAATGTCTGGGTTCAAAAAAATGCTACTAATTCTAAACTATCTTTATCATGTGAATCTCTAATGTTAGATAGTATATCTAGAAGTGATACAATACCTGTAGACACAATAGAAAATGATGAAGTAACATTTGCCCATGAAGCTAAAATAGGAAAAATATCTGATGAAGCAATATTCTATTTAATGACTAGAGGAATAAGTGAAGAAGAAGCTAAAGCCTTAATAGTAAGAGGTTTTGCAGAACCTATTGCTAAGGCCTTCCCAGTAGAATATGCAGTAGAGATGAATAGATTAATAAATCTAGAATTAGAAGGAACTATAGGTTAGGAGGTAATTATGAAATATATAATAAATGAAACTCCATTAAAAACAACCAATAATTTTAAAATTAATAATTTAAAAATAGATATAGATATAGAAGAAGAAACAATTAATGATTTAATAATAAATACTAAAGAAATAAATAAATTAAATATTAAAGCAACAATTAAAGATAATTTTAATTCTAAGATTGGCCTATCACATAAGAAATACAAAAGTATAGAAATAGATGTTTTAGATACTGTTAATAATCCAGTAAATATCTCTTATGATTTTACTAAATCTAAATATTTAGTATCTGAAATAATAATAAATTTAAAAGAGAATACTAAATCTAGTTTTATTATTAATCTAAATAGTAAAGAAAAAGTATTTAATAATACAAAAATAATAGTACAAGCTAATAACTATTCTAAAAGTAATATTACATTTATTAATTTATTAGATAAAGAATCAATTAATATAATATCTTTTGAAAACTATCTAAAAGAATCTAGTGAAATAACACATAATTTTATAGATTTAGGTTCTAATGTAAAAATATCTAATTACTATTCAGAGTTATCTGGAGATAATAGTAAGAATTATCTAAATAATATGTTTTTTGGAAGTAATAATGAAAGAATAGATATGAATTATCATATGAAAAGTATAGGAAAAAGAACTAATAGTAATATATTAGTACAAGGAGCCTTAGATGATAATTGTATTAAATCATTTAAAGGTACAATAGACTTTATAGAAGGTTGTACTAAATCAAATGGTGAAGAAAACGAAAATTGTATTTTATTATCTAATACTTCTAAATCAAGATCTCTTCCAATGTTATTATGTCATGAAGAAGATGTTACTGGTTCACATGGAGTATCAACAGGAAAAATTGATATAACTAAGTTATTTTACTTAATGGCTAAAGGTATTAGTGAAGAAGATGCTAAAAAACTAATATTATATGCTAACTACCAACAAGTAATAAATAATATTAATGATAAAGAAACTAGAGAGAAGATAGTAGAAGAAATTAATAAAAGGATATAAAAAAAGATGTTTAATAACATCTTTTTATATTGCTCTAAACAAGTCTTTATCTTTAAATGGATTTTTAGGATCAATATGATCAATAAATAAAATACCATTAAGATGATCTAACTCATGTTGAAAACAAATTGCTAACTCTTCACGAGCTCTAACGTGAATCTTTCTACCTTCCATATCATATGCTTCCATTGTAACTCTAGCATATCTAGGAACTATACCATCAACTTCACGATTAATACTTAAGCATCCTTCACCCATTTCAACATATATTTTTTCCATTGAATTACTTATTATTTTTGGATTTATTAATACATAAGTTTCAAATTCACCCTCAGCAACTTCATCTACTACTACAAAGAATCTTTTAGCAATTCCAAGCTGAATAGCAGAAAGTCCCATACCAGGACGTAAATTATACTTTTCACTAAGTTCAGGAATTTGACTATTTCTTAAGAATTCAATCATTTCTTCTATAGTTTCTTTATCTTTTTTGGATAAAGGAAATTCTACATCTTTTGAAACTAATCTAAGTCTTTTATCTTTCTCATCTAAAATATCTTTCATTTTTAACATATATACTGCCCCGTTTCTATTACATTTTAACAAAAATAATTAATAATTAAAAGTCTTAATTAAAACACGCTTATTATACTAGATTTTAAACTAAAAGTCAAAAAAAAAGAGCAATGCTCTTTATTAAAAATCAAATCTAGTACCTATAACAATTACTAAAAGAATAAATAAAACTAAAATAATAGCATACATAGAAGTGTTATTCCTATAATTCATTGGATAATAAGGAACTTGATAGTTAGAACAACAACTAGATCCTCCACCATAATAGTACATAATATACCTCCTTATCTTTATCTATTATAAATTATGTAATTTGACAAATATTGTTAATAAAATAATAGAAACTTAAAAAAATATATAAAAATATGATATTATTAAGATAATAAGGAGAGATAAAATGACTACGGTATTAAGAAAAATAGATAAACCTTTATTTATAATGACAATAATACTTTTTGCCATAGGTCTTATTATGGTTTTTTCATCATCAAATGTTACAGCTTATATGCTAAAAGATGCTAGTCCATATACTTATTTAATAAAACAATCTATCTTTTTAGGAGTAGGGTTTACATTTGCTTTTTTTATGATTAGAATGAGAACCACAACCTATGGAACATTCTCATACTTATTTATGATTATATTGTTAGGAGCCCAACTATTATTACCATTTTTTGGAGTATTAAGAAATAATTCAAGAAGTTGGTATGCATTAGGACCATTTACATTTCAACCATCTGAATTCATGAAAGTAGTATCAATTTTTTGGTTAGCTTTTTACTATGATATTAATAAGAAAAAATTAAATAAATATGTAAAAGTATTTTTTCCAATAGCAATATGTTTATTTAGTGCTGGTCTTATGTTTATAGAACCAGACTTAGGTACAATGATAATATATGGAAGTATAGTAGCTGTAATATTCTTTTCTCAACCAATATCTTTGAATATAAAGATTAAGACAATAATACTGGGAGTAGCGGCTGTAGTAATAGCAGCTCTTATATATACTGGAACAGGTCATGATTTACTTATTGGTAGACAAAAAGATAGGTTAGGTAAAGACAATCCATGTGATAATTTATTGACTACAGGTAATCAAATATGTAATGGATATATAGCTATAAACAATGGTGGATTAACAGGAGTTGGTCTAGGTAATTCGACACAGAAATATTTATACTTACCAGAACCATATACTGACTTTATATTTTGCATAATAATAGAAGAATTAGGATTAGTAACTGGATTATTTATAATAGCTATGTATTTTCTAATATTAGTTAGAATACTAGTGATAGGTAGAGCATCACAAACTAATACAGGAGCAACCATTTGCTATGGAGTAGCTTTCTATATATTTGTACATATTGCAGTTAATTTATTAGGATTATTTGGATTAATTCCAATGACAGGAGTACCACTACCATTTATGAGTTATGGAGGTAGTTTTACATTATGTCTAATAGTAGCTTTAACAGCAGTACAAAGAGTTCAAATAGAAAATAGATTAGGAGTTGATTAAATGCCTACATCAGTAATACATGAAATAGTTGGAAGAAAGATAGCAACTAAATATAATAATTTAGATAATTATAATTTTTATTTAGGTAATATTGCACCAGACTCAGTAAATCTAAATGGGTTTGCTGAATCAAAAATAAGATGGGAAGCCCATATAAGAGATGCTAATTTAAGCGTATGGAAAAACAATGCAATAAAGTTTTATAATGATTATAAGAATAGTTATGATGAATCATTTCTAAAAGGATATGTAACACATCTATTCACAGATATTTTGTATGATGAAAAATACTATGATAGAGTAGTAATACCTATGGTAAAAATAAATCTTCAAGGACATCAAGCTCATTTATATATGTTAAAAGAAATGGATGCATATGGAATTAATAATGAAGATTATAATTATGTAACAAATATATTAAAATCAAATAATAATACATATAATATAAGAAATATTAATAATGAATTATTACTAGGATGGAAAGAAAAAATAACTAATAAAGAATTACCTAATATTAAAGTAGAGTTTGTAAAAGATTTTATTATAGATGAATTAACTAACTCAGTTTTAGAAGAATTACAAAAGAATAATATACTTTAAGTCAACATACCAATGTTGATTTTTTTTATTATAAAATATATAATATAGAACAATTTAGAGGTGTTTTTATGAACAATACTTATGAATTAAAAAACAAGTTAGAAGAGCTTACAAATAATTCAAAAAGGATCTTTATAATTGGACATAATGATCCTGACTTTGATGCTATAGGTTCAGCAATAGGACTACAAAGATTATATTCATATTTAGGAAAAGAAGCATATATAATAGTAGACGATATAGATTTATCAGCAGGAGTAAAAAAAATAATAGAAGAAGCCCATAATAGTAATAGGTATAATATTATTAATAAAGAAAAATATAATAGTTTAAAACAAGATAATTCATTACTTATTATGACAGATGTTAATAAAGATTATTTAATATCTTTAAAGGATAATATTAAAGAATTCAATAACATTGCAATAATTGATCATCATAAAGAAGATAAAAATACAGTTAATACAGAAAATAAATATATTAATATTAATAAATCTAGTGCATCAGAAATAGTATCTTCTATCTATAGTTATTATCCAGATAAAATAATGGATGCAAAAACTGCTAATTATTTATTAGCTGGTATTGTACTTGATACAAATAGATTTAGAAAAAATACAACAGAAAAAACTCTAAATATAGCAAAAAAATTAGTAAGAAAAGGTGCAAAATTAGAATTTGTAGAAGAATTATTCTTAGAAGAATATGAAGATGATAAGAAAATATATAACTTAGTAATGACTGATAATAATATATTTAAATCATTTCAAACTAGTGATGGAATATTTAATAGGAATATTGCCTTTACTTTTAATAGAGATGAACCATTTACTATTTATAGAAGAGAAGATTTAGCAAAAGCTGCAGATCGTTTATTAAAATATAAAGTAGATGCATCATTCGCATTAGGATATACAAAAGAAGATTTAGTATCAATTAGTGGAAGAAGTAAATCAGAAATAGATGTATCAGAAATACTTTCTAATATTCCATTAGTAAATGGTGGAGGAAATCCTACAAGTGCTGGAGCAAGTACAAATAGATATAATATTTTAGAATTAGAATTATTGTTAGAAAATCAAGTTAATGATTATATAGGAAATACAATAAAGAAGGAATTAGTACTAACTAAGAAAAAAAAGTAAGAAAAGTTTAGAACTTTTCTTTTTTTTTAGAATTATATTTATAGGAGGTGTGATATGTCATTTCACTATAGATATAGAAAACAAATCATTTTGGGAATAATTATATTAACAATACTCGGAGTATCATCTTTTTTTGTAATAAGAAATGTTATGAGTAATAAAAAAGAAAAAAAAGATGAAGTAATAGTAGAAAAATCTCTAGAAAAGAAAGAAGTAGAAACAAAAAAACAATTACAAGTAGATATTAAAGGAGAAATAATTAATCCAGGAATATATGAATTAGATAATGATTCGAGAGTAATAGATGTTATTAATAAAGCTGGAGGATTAACAGAAAATGCTAATACTTCTGTAATTAATTTAAGTAAAAAGATAACTGATGAAATGGTAATAATTATATATTCAAATGAAGAAGTAAATGATTTTAAAACTACTAAAGAAATTGAAGAACAAGTAATAGATAAATGTATTCAAAAAGATGAAAATTCATTAATAAATGATGCTTGTATAGAAAATGATAAAAATGAAGTAACAGGAAAAATAAATATTAATACTGCATCATTAGAAGAATTAATGAAACTACCAGGTGTAGGAGAAAGCAAAGCTAAAAGTATAATTGAATATAGAGAAACAAAGAGTAAGTTTAATACTATAGAAGATATTAAGAATGTAAATGGTATAGGAGATAACTTATTTGCTCAAATTAAGGAAAATATTACTACTTAATTATCCATATATTATTTTATTAATACTAGTATTATTAATATCTACTATAAGAATAGCAACTTATCATAGAAAAGAAATAAGTAACAATTTAACATCAAGTATTAGTTCTTATCAAGTAACAGATGATAAATTAGTAATGTATTTAAATAGATATAAAGTTATATGTAATTATTATTTTAAAAGTAATAAAGAAAAAAATTATTTAATCAGAAATATAAAACTAGGAGATATCTATAATATTAAAGGAATAATAAAAATACCAGAAGAACCAACAACTAAAGGATTATTTAATTATAGAAAATATTTAAGAATAAAAAATATTGACTACATAATGACTGTTAAAGGTATAAAGAAAATAAAAAGTACTAATAATATATTTTATATATTTAAAAGAAGTATTATTAAAAGACTAAATAATAATCCATATTTATATACTTTTTTATTAGGAGATAAATCTTTAATTAATAAAGATGTATTAACGTCATATCAAGAAAATGGGATAAGTCATTTATTTGCCATAAGTGGTATGCATATATCACTATTATCAGGAATTATATTAAAAGTATTAAGAAGATTAAATGAAAATAAAAGGTATTTATTAACAGGTATATTATTATTTATATATTTATTATTAGTCGGATTTTCTCCATCAATATTAAGAGGAGTACTATTCTTTTATATATTCAATATTAATAAGATATATTACTTCTATATAAATAAAATTAATCTCTATATAATAGTATTATCAGTAACTTTATTAATTAATCCATTTTATATATTTGATAGTGGATTTTTATACTCTTTTTCAATTTCTTTAGTTTTATTAATTAAAAGTGATTATTTAAATACAAATAGTTATTTTAAATCATTATTTAGAACATCTTTATTATCATTTTATATTTCTTTACCCATTTCTTTATATAATTATTCCAGTATTAACTTAATAAGTATAATCTTAAATCTATTTTATGTACCATTAGTATCTCTAGTTGTATTCCCTTTATCTTTAATTGTTTTTTTAATACCTGAATTATCATTTATATATAATTATTTAACAAAACTATTAGAAACAACATCATTATTATTTAATAGAATAGAATGTACTAGACTGATATTCATAAGATTTAATATTATTTACTACATATTATTATTTATAATTATTCTTTTTATAATTACAAAATCAACTAAAAAGAATTATATAATTATAGTTATTTTATTTGTTCATTTTTTATATCCCATAATAATTAAAAATAACTTCATAGAATTTATTAATGTAGGACAAGGAGATTCTACAATTATTCATTATAATAATAAAACTATTTTAATAGATACTGGAGGAAAAGTAGGTAGTAATAATAGTATTGTAAAAAATATAACTATCAATATATTAAAACAAAAAGGTATTAAAAAAATAGATTACTTAGTATTAACTCATGGAGATTATGATCACATTGGAGAAGCAAGTATTCTAATAGAGAACTATAGAGTAGAAAAAGTTATCTTTAATTGTGGATCATATAACTATTTAGAAAAAGAATTAATAAAAAAATTAAACAAAAAAAATATTATTTATTACACATGTATCAAAGAATTAAATATAGGTACTAAACTATATTTTTTAAATACAAAAGAATATAATGATGAAAACAATAATAGTATTGTTATCTATACAGAATTAAATGGTTATAAATTCATGTTCATGGGAGATGCTTCAAATATTACAGAAAAAGAAATATTAAAAAAATATAATTTATCAAATATTGATGTATTAAAGGTAGGACACCATGGATCTAGTACAAGTACAAGTATTGAGTTTATAGAAGAAATGAATCCTAAATATTCTATTATTAGTGTAGGTAATAATAATCGTTATGGACATCCAAATAAAGAAGCATTGAATAATTTAGAAAAATCAAAAATATATAGAACAGACGAGGATGGGAGCGTTATATTTAAGGTTAAAAATAATAAATTAAAGATAGAAACATGCGAACCATAGGAAGGAGTATGTAAATGAATGAAGTAATAATTAAAGATGATGAAATTAATAAATTATATGATTATATAAAAAGCTTAATAGATCAAAGTAAAAATAGAATATATAAAACAGTGAATACTGAAATGATTAATTTATATTGGAATATAGGAAAAGTAATTGTTGAAAAGCAAAACGGACAAGATAGAGCAAAATATGGAGATTATCTTATTGAAAATTTATCAAATCAATTAACTAATGAATTTGGAAAAGGTTTTTCAACAAGAAATTTAAAGAGAATGAGAAAACTGTATTTATGTTATCCAAAAAGGACAACGATGTTGTCCCAATTGACATGGTCTCATTATTTAGAATTAATTAAAATAGATGATGAGACAAAAAGAAATTTTTATATGAAAGGATAGCTAATTCTAAAGATAAATCAAAACTATTAGAGTTATCTACGAAAGGTAATAGCATTTACGAAAGCAAAGATATTATTAAAGATCCTTTTGTATTAGAATTTTTAGATATTAAAGATGATACGAATTATTTAGAAAGTGATTTAGAGAAAAACATATTAGAGCATTTAAAAGAATTTTTACTTGAACTTGGTAAGGGTTTTACATTTGTAGGTAACCAAGTAAGAATTACAATAGATACTGAACATTTTTATTCGGATTTAGTATTTTATAATAGAATACTTAATTGCTTTGTAATAATAGATTTAAAAATAGGAAAAGTAACTCATAAAGATATTGGGCAAATGCAAATGTACGTTAATTATTATGATAGAGAAATTAAACAAGAAACTGAAAATAAGACCATAGGTATATTACTTTCTACAGATAAAAACGAAACAGTAGTTAAATATACACTACCAGAAGATAACAAAACTATATTTTCTTCAGAATTTAGATTGACAATACCAAGTGAGAAAGAATTCATAGATGTTATAGAAAATGAAAAGAAAAATATGGAGCTGATGTGATACAATAAATATGGAGCGTGATAATATGACAACAATCTATTTTATTAGACATTCAGAAGCATTAAAATCAAACAATATTAAAAATAGTGATTCATTACAATTACAAAATGAAAAGTGGCCATTAACAAAAAATGGTGAAGAAATTGCCAAAGAAAAAAGTAAATTAGAAGAATTAAAAAACTTTGATGTAGTATTTTCATCTAATTATGTGCGTGCCATAGGTACAGCAAAATACTTTGCATCAAATAAAATAAATATCGATGAAAGATTTGGAGAAAGAAAATTTGGAATAAATAGTTGGGATGAATTACCAACTGATTTTGGAGAAAGGCAATTTAATGATTTTAACTATAGAATAGAAAATGGTGAATCGTTAAATGACGTTATTAAAAGAGAAGAAGAAGCATTAAATGATATTTTGAAAAATTATAAGGAAAAGAAAATTTTAATTGTTGGACATTCTACTGCTTTAGCAGCATTATTTAGTAAATGGTGTGAAATAAATTATGATGGTCCATATACATATAATGATAAAGAATTTTTTGATGGTAAGTGGAATTACTGTGAATCTTTTAAACTTGAATTTGATGATGATAATAATTTAATAGATATTATGAATATAAGATAAGAACTTTAAATAGTTCTTTTTCTTTGCAAAAATTCGTATGCATAAACGTATGCCACCACATGGAGACTATGATCATATTGGAGAAGCAAATATCTTATTAGAAAATTACAAAGTAGAAAAAGTTATATTTAATTGTGGATCATATAATTATATAGATTTACTTTTGTATAATATTAAGTATAAATGTTATGTAGTTATTGAATTAAAAGTAACTGAACTAAGAAAAGAACATACAGGACAAATTATTATATACATGAATTATATAGATAAGCATGTCAAAACAATTGAAGAAAATAGCACAGTAGGTATAATTATTTGTAAACAAGATAATGAATACGTCATAAAGTATTGTTCAGATGATAGAATAATATCAAGAGAATATGATTTAGTATGATATAATAAACTTGGAGATGATAAACATGAAAAAAACAATATATTTAATAAGACATTCAAGTCCATTTATAGAAATAGATAATTACAGTGATTATAATAATGTGAGTTGGCATGATTATAATAGGAATATGATTTTATCAGTATTAGGAGAAAAAAAAGCCAGTGAATTAATAAAAATTGATGAATTAAATGGTATTAAAGATATTTATTCAAGTGATTCATTTAGAGCAATTGCAACAGCAAAATATTTATCTGAAGCAAATAATACAAAAATTAAATTAGATGAAAGAATAAACGAAAGAGATTTTGGAGTAGATTATTTAAATCAATTACCAGACGATTTTACTAAAAAATCATTTGATGATAAGAATTTTAAAGTATTTAATGGTGAATCACTAAATGATATGGATAAGAGATTTAATGATTTTATAGAAGAATTATTAAATAGTGATAAAGATAAATCTATAATAGTTATACATGGAATTATGTTATTATCTTTTTTTCAAAATAATTGTGACTTTGAATATGATGAAAATACAATTACAGTAAAATATAATAATAAAACAACAGTAGAAAATAAACCTAAAAGTCCAGGAGTATATAAAATAACATATGTAGACAAAAAAATAATAGATATAGATGTTATTAATTAATAGAAAAACTAAGATTAATTATTATAAATTTAGATTCTTTTTTGTTATAATAAAAACAGGATGTGAAAAAATGGAATTATACAGAGGTACTAAAATTAGTGGGTTAAAAATAATGGAACCTAGGAAAGTAAATCATGGAGAGGCATATGTTTATGCAACAACAGATAAAATAGAAGCCCTTATATATTCTGTTAAAGGTGGAAATTTAAATTATACAAATATTTATGGATATGATGATGGAAAAAGATGTTTAATAGAAAGAAAAAAAGATGCTTTAAAAAATATATTTCAAACCGAAGGAAGATACTATATATTAGATGATTCTACATTTATTAAACATAATGAATTAGGTGTTGGAGATAATGAATATATATCTAAAGAAAAAGTAAAAGTATTAGATGAGATAATCATTCCAAATGTATATGAATATCTAAAAGAATTAGAAAAAAATAAAAAACTAAAAATATATTTATATCCAGATAGACCTAAAGAATACCCAAAAGATGATAGTGATTTAATTGAATGTGCAATCATAATGTATCTTCAAGGTACTAATATTGATGATTCATTTGAAATGTTAGAAAAATATCATCCTGAACTACATGACAGAATAATAGAGTATAAAGAATATATTAAAAGTAATAGTAAAGAAACAATAAAGAGTAATCTAAAGTTTTTTAAATGATGAGGTAATAGTATGAAGAATATTTATATAATTGGAATACCAAGGAGTGGTAAAAGTACTTTATCAATGCTTATAAAAGAAAGATTTCCTAAATATAATCAAATATCTTTTGAAGCTATAAGAAATGGGTTTATTGAAACTCAGCCAGAATTAAACATGCATAATAGAAATAGTGATGCAAGAAAGAAAATATTGCCAAAGTTTATAGTTGAATTTTCACATTGGAATAATACAATATTGTCTTCA
Organism: Bacilli bacterium; assembly: GCA_017519965.1. The sequence goes on along the minus strand of JAFWRK010000039.1, from coordinate 43,514 downwards.
CCAACTTTAATTGAAGGAGATTTTTGTTCCATTGAAGAATTATATAATGTAATAGATAACAATGATTACATTATCTGCTTAGGATTAGGATGCAGGTCAATAGATGAAGTAATAGTTGGTATTAGAAAAAATGATAGAGAAAAAGATTATACAAATGAATGGTCAGATGAAAAGATAAAAAGTCATTTTTATAATTTAGAAGAAATAGATAAAGATAATTATGATTTTTGTACAAGTCATAATATTAAGTACTATGATACATATGAAGATAGGCAATTAACTTTTACGAAAATTATAGAAGATATTAATAATTATTATATTTGTTAAGAGATAATAAAATCTCTTTTTATTATGTTATAATATTTAAAGGTGATGCTTATGAATTTACTAGAAAAAGTGTTAAATTGTACCGAAGAAGAATTAGATGATATTGTAAAAGATTCTATAGATAGTTGCAATAAAATAAGTGACAAAAAAGATATGTTAGGTTTTACTGGATTAGGCCACACTAATGAAATACATAAAGGATTCATAAATTTAGATACTAGAATAAAATATGCATCACAAAATATAGAAGATTATAGTATGAAGACAACTGATTACTTTTATGAATTTGCACGTTTTATAAGAAGCAATAATATAGATAATAAAAAGAAATTAATTTATAACTTAGAATACTTTATTAATAATTATTTTGGCTATCCAAAAGAAGGAAGTAGAGAAGAAGTATTTAATTATGAAGCAATGAAGAATTCTAAAACAGATGAGGAGTTCTTTACTGCATTAGAAAGTAATCAAATAGGAGATTTAAAAGGAAAAGGAGTAGCTCTTTGTACTGAAAAATCAGCTCTTGCAGAACAACTGCTTAGTATGTATGATATAGAATCATATTACGCAATAGGATGTGTTGAAAATGAAAAAGAAGAGACTCAACATTGTTATAATATTGTAAAAAGAAAAAATGACTATGCCATTTTAGATTATAGCCTACCAGTTACTTATTATAAAACTAGTAAAAAAATGAAATCATATATACAATTTGTAGGTGCTATGACAAATGAAGAATTCATTAATTTCATAAATGGAGATATATCTAAAGAATACTCTGATTACTATATAAAAGATGGTAAAAAAATAGAAAGAGAGAATAAAAGAACTTATCAAGCAAAAACTTTTGAAATAAAGAAAGATATTTCTAGACAAATATAATATATTTTGTTACATTAACTCTAGGTGGTGATTGTATGAAAGATAAAGAAAATCTATTAAATAACTTAGATGAGAAAAAGCTCGTCAATTCTTTTTATGATGCTTGTAGTGATAAAGAATTTAGAAAATATTTAGATTCATTAAAAATAGAAGATGAGATACTAATGAAATATACTTCATCTCTAGAAGATTCATTTAATGAATATAAGAATTGTTTAAATTGTAAAAATCTATCTGCATGTGAAAATGCAGTATCAGGTTATCTACTAACACCAGAAAAATCAACAAATAGTATTACATTTTCATACAATGCCTGTCCAAAAGAATTAAAAAGATTAGAAAAAGAATCATATAAAAAGAATATAGAATTATATGAAATGCCTATAGAAATACAAAATGCTACCTTTAAAAATATGTATAAAGATGATAAAGCAAGAATTCCAATAGTAAAGTATTTTAAAGAGTTTATGGAAAAGTACTATAAAGGTGAAAACCCTAAAGGAATATATTTGAATGGTTCATTTGGATCAGGAAAAACATATTTAATAGCTTCCTTATTTAATGAGATGGCAAAGAAAAATGTAAAAAGTGTTTTAATATATTATCCTGAATTTTTAAGAAGTTTAAAAGCTTCCTTCAATAATGATTATGATGAAAGATTTAATTATACTAAAAAAGCACCATTATTATTATTAGATGATATTGGAGCAGAAAACTGTAGTAATTGGTCAAGAGATGAAATATTAGGACCAATCTTACAATATAGGATGGAAAATCATTTACCGACATTCTTTACATCGAACTTAACTTTAGCAGAATTAGAGAAATCTCTCTCAATAACTACATCAGGAGTAGATAAAGTAAAAGCAAGAAGAATAATAGAAAGAATAAAACAATTAACAACAAATATTGAACTAATAAGTGAAAACAGGAGAGACTAAACAATGGAGTCACTAGAAAGTATATTAACAGAATCATTAAAGAATAAAGAGGATAATTTCACAATAAGTGAAATTTGTTCTTATGCAGAATATGATTTTGAATACTTCACTAGTACTCTTTTTAATTGCTTAAATAAAATAATTGATGATTATCCTAAAGATAATAATTTATATGAGATAAACAAATTATTCTATTATTTAGATTTAGTAAAAGATAAAGCAAATATTAAAAATATAGAAAGTTTAAAAGGTAAAATAACAAAATTAGATAAAAAAATAGAAAATGTAAAAAATAATAAGATTAAAAATAAGAAAAAAGCTAAGAAAGATTTAAATATATTTGAAGAAAAATTAAATAAATATAAAAATAACTTATATTATGAGAAAAATAGACTAGAAGATGATTTTATTGAATATATTACAAATAAACCAGTAGAATTAAAATATATTGATATAGTATTTGATAAATTACCAGAAATAATGGAAGTAAAAGATAAATATGGTATATCTCTATATCGAAATATTATTAATAAGTACATTCATGCAAATAATTCAGAAGAATCAGTTTACTTTAAAAATTTGATACTACTAATAAATTCTAAAAAAAATTTTAAATTAACTAAAAAAGATAAAAGCATAATACTAGAAGACTTATATAAGATGCTAAATGAAAGAGATTATAAAAAATATATAAATAGAATAAAAGAAGTAAAAGATATCGTAGAAAATAATATTAATAATGAAATAAATAATATTGCCAGAAAGTATAATATTAATATTTCTTTTAAAGAAGAAGTGCTAGATAGAGTAAAAGGTAATCTAAAGATTAACAAGAATAGAACTAGAATAAATGACTATGTCCTAAGTATAGATAGTGATAAAGCGAGTGAAATAGATGATGCCTTAAGTTGTACTAAATTAGATAATGGAAATTATATATTAGGAGTACATATAGCATCAATATTAGGGTATTTTAGTTATGAATCAGAGATAGTACAAAATGCTTTTGACAGAGTTCATTCAATTTATTTTCACAATAAAAAATTAGAAGAAAATAATATAATACCAATATTTCCAAAAGAATTTGCCTTTTATAAAGGATCATTAATTGAAGGACAAGACAGATTAACAAGAAGCTATATATTTGAAATAGATAATAAAGGAGAAGTAGCAAATAAAGCTTTTTTAAAAACTATTATTAATAATAATAAGCAAACAACATATGAAAAAGTTAATAAGATTATAGAAAAGGGAACAAAAGATAATAGATTACAAGCAACGATAAATAATCTTTTAGAAGTAACTAACTTATTAAATAAAAAGAATAAAATAGATGAGATATATGAATTAGTAAAAGAAAATAGTTCTGATAATAGTAACTTAAAAGTTAAACAAGAAGGATCAGAACAAATAGTATATCAATCCATGTTATTAACAGGAAAAGAAGTAGCTAAATTCTTTAAAGTAAATAATTATCCATGTTTATATAGAGTTCATTACATAGATGATAAAACTAATAAAGAAATAGAAAACATTGTTAGAAGTGTATCAATGGAGATTAACAATAATAAAAAAGATCAAATCTATGAACTTATTAATAGTTTATATCCAAAAAGCATGTATGATATAGATGGACCACATGATGGACTTAATCTAGATAGTTATTGTCATTGTACTTCCTGTCTTAGAAGATCACCAGATATATTAGTAGAGCACGCCCTAGAAGTATGTTATGATAATAAACCAACAAATAATGAAATAGAAAAATTAAAAGAAGAAATAATAACAAAAAGAGACTTAATCAATGAGAAAACTAATATTATGGATTGGTTTGTAAAAGATGTTAATAAAACATTAAATTTAAAAAAACGTTAAAAACGTTTTTTTATTTTGTTTGACTAAAAAAGACAAATTTAGTATAATATACAACTGTCTTAAGGAGTGATATACATGAGGCAACAAGATTGGTATATTTTTAAATGTAAATGTATACTCTCATTATCTTGCTTTTTACTAATTATTGCCGTAGGTTTTGAATCAGGAGAAATATTAAATTTTAAAAATAGTGTAGAAACTACTTCAATCAATATTACTCAAATGTCTAAAGCAACTAATGTAAATAAAACAGGAAATGTTTTAATATCAAAAAAACTAATAGAAGTAACAAAAGAAGAAAAAGAAGAAGAAAAAACTGAGATTAAAAATATTTCAAATCCAGTAGATACCAGAGTATGGTATTTACCTACAGAAATTGGTATTATTTCACAATATCCAAGTTACTATCATACTGCATATGATATAACTAGTCCTAGAGGATCAGCTGAAATAATATATCCTGTAGCAGCAGGTGAAATATCAAATATTTATTATGATTATGCAGGAGCTTTAATAGTAACAGTAAGACATTACATAAATGGAAGATATTATTCATCTCAATACGCACATTTATCTAGATTTGCAGATATTTATATTGGACAACAAGTAACTCCAAATACACCATTAGGTTGGATGGGAACAACAGGAATATCAACAGGAGTACATCTACATTTATCTGTTATGGATTGCAATATGTTTGGATCAACTGATTCATGCTACGATTTAAACGGATATTTTAATTATTCAAGACAAAGAGTAAGCGAAGGTTTTGTTGGATTAGGAAACTTAATAGAAGTTCCATATCAATGGTACAGTAGATAAAAAATATTGCAAAAATAAAATAATAATGGTATATTAAAGTTGTACAAGAAATGCATAGACAAAGGACATGAAAAATAAGCTAGTTTTTCAAAGAGAATCTGAGTGGTGGAAACAGATAAAAACGCTTATGGATTACTCCCTTTAGAGCAGAATTATCAAAAGTAGTTCCGGCATTGCCGTTATCAAAAAGTAAGTAAAACCAAGGATGGTACCGTGCTTATGCACTCCTATATATTTCTGTATGTGGGAGTTTTTTTTGTATCTAGGAGGTATTAAAATGAGTGAAAAAGAAATGAGCGCAAATAAAGAATACGAAACATTAAAATGGATGGAATATCTTGAACCAGATGAATATAGAAGAAAAGATTTTTCTAAGTTGGCAAGCACGATGGAAAAAGATAAACATAAAATAAGCGCCACGGAACTTAATGACTATAATAAAAATGCTGAAATGAATGAAATGTTTGAAAATAATGAAGAAGATAATAAAGAAATTACAGGAGGAAAAACAAAATGAAAAATATTAAGGAAGATGAGCGTTTAGATAAGCTCAATCATTCATGTGCACACCTTTTAGCACAAGCAGTACAACATTTATACCCACAAGCTAAATTTTGGGTAGGACCATCAATAGAAGAAGGTTTCTACTATGATATAGATTTAGGAGATGTAACTCTAACAGAAGAAGATTTAGAAAAAATAGAAAAAGAAATGAAAAAATGTTCTAAATCAGCTAAAAATATAATTAGACATGAACTAACAAAAGAAGAAGCTTTAGATAAATTTAAAGATGATCCATATAAAATGGATTTAATCTCTAGAATGGATGAAAATGAAACAGTAATCAGTTGTTATACACAAGGAGATTTTACAGACCTTTGTAGAGGACCTCATGTAGAAAACACAAAAGAAATAAAATATTTTAAATTATTAAAAGTATCAGGTGCATACTGGAAAGGCGATTCTAAGAATAAAATGCTTCAAAGAATATATGGAATATGTTTTGATACAGAAGAAGACTTAGAAGAACACTTAAAAATGTTACAAGATGCTAAAGAAAGAGATCATAGAAAAATAGGAAAAGATCTAGGAATATTTATGATATCTGATTTAGTAGGTAGAGGACTACCTCTATGGTTACCAAATGGTTATACATTATGGAGAACTATTCAAAACTACATTACAGAAAAAGAAGTATTAAATGGCTATAAACATGTTCATACACCAGATTTAGGAAGTGTAGAACTATATAAAACATCAGGACATTGGGATCATTATAAAGATGATATGTTCCCAGCAATGGAATTAGATGAAGAAGCATATGTTCTAAGACCAATGAACTGTCCACATCACATGGTAATATATGGAAATGATATCCATTCATATAGAGATTTACCAATAAGAATTGCAGAAATAGCTAATGACTTTAGATATGAAGCAGCAGGAGCAGTAAAAGGAATTGAAAGAGCTAGATCATTTACTCAAAATGATTCACATATATTCTGTACAAAAGAACAAATAGAAGAAGAATTTAAAGGAGTATTAAATCTAATTATTGATGTTTATAAAGATTTCAATATAGATATAACACAACATAAATTCAGACTATCTCTAAGAGATAAAGAAGATAAAGAAAAATACTTTGATGATGATGATATGTGGAATAATGCAGAATCAGCTCTAAGAAAAGTATTAGAAGAAATAGGAGTAGAATATGTAGAAGGAATAGGAGAAGCAGCTTTCTATGGACCAAAATTAGATATTTTAATTAAACCAGCTGTAGGAAATGAAGTTGCTATTCCAACAATACAATTAGACTTCTTATTACCTAGAAGATTTGAATTAAGCTATATTAATGAACAAGGAGAAAAAGAAACTCCAGTAGTTATCCATAGAGCTATATTAGGTTCTCTAGATAGATTTATTGCCTTCTTACTAGAAGAAACTAAAGGAGCATTACCAGTATGGTTAGCACCAGTACAAGTAAAAGTATTACCTGTAAATAATGAATATCAAGGAGAATATGCTAAAGAAGTATATAATTTCTTAAAAGAAAATGGTATTAGAGTAGAATTAGATGATAGAAATGAAAAATTAGGATATCGTTTAAGAGAAACTCAAACATCTAAAATACCTTATACATTAGTTTTAGGTGATAATGAAAAAGATGCTAAGACAATTAGTTATAGATTATATAGTTCAAAAGATACAACAACAGTATCATGGGATGAATTTATAGAACTATTAAAAAAAGAAATAGAAGAAAAAAGTGAAAGAAAGTAGAAATACTTTCTTTTTTTTGATAAAATGAATTATATAATAGGTTGGTGTTCATATATGAAAAAAAATGGATTTACTTTAGTTGAAGTAATAGTAACAATAACAATAATAGGTATAGTAACATTAGTAGCCTTACCAGTTATTAATGTTATTAGCAATAATTTAGATTCACATAAAGAAAAAGTTTGCTTAGAATCCATAACAACTGGAGCTAAATTATATATAGATAGCCATCTAGAAGATGAATTTGGATATCAAGATGAAGGTTGTGTTTTATTAACATATGATAAAATTTCACAATATACAAAAGATCCGGACTTCACTGAATGTAAAATAGATACTAATAATGTATATATAAAAGTTAGTAAAAATCATGACACAATTAATTATGAAACATTATATAAAAAAGATGCTACAGAAATAGAAACAGAATTAAATAATTGTGGAGATAGTATTTCTAGTTCTGGACCTGTGATATCACTATATCCGAGAGAAAATGCAAATCCAGTACAGAGTAGTAAGTTAAATGTAGCTGCAAAAATTAATAGTAACTTTGGATTAACTGCCAATCAAGAAATTAAATATCAATGGTATAAAGAAGATGGAACAACAAAAATTGGTTCTGAAGAAACACTATCTTATTTAAATCAATTAAGAACTGGAGTATCAGAACTTTCTAAAAATATAAAAATACCAGATGTAAATGGTAAAGTCCAAGTAAAAATAACTCCAGTAAATGTAATGGATACAACTTCTCAAAAAACAACAGAAATATATAATAGTGGTTTATACTTACTAGATAATGAAAAACCAACAGTAACAACATCAACTGTGGTATCAAAAACTAATAACTTAACAATTACTGCTAAAGACAATAATGGATTAGCAGCATATGCAATAACAAATTCAACTTCAACACCAACAAATTCAGAATGGAAATCATTTATAACAGGTCCTAATGAAGAAAAAACTATTGTTCAAACGGTAGCAAAAGGTATTTATTATGTTCATGTAAAAGATAAAGCTGGAAATACTGCCTATAAACAACAAGAAGTAAGAAGAATGAATAAGCCAACTTGTAGTATTCAGTTAAGTGGAACTAAAACAGGTGCTTGGTATAGCAGTAATGTAACAGTTAAATTAAATATAAATGGAGAAACTTCGGTAAAAGGATTGGCAACAACATCAAATCCAAAAAATAATGTTACAACACTAAGTCATACAGCAAACACATCATCAGTTACATATTATGGATATGTAGAAAATGAAGAAGGTTCAAATACATGTAATACGACATTTAAAGTTGATAAAGGTCCATCTAAACCAACTGTTAACTTAAATGGTTATACACAAGGAAATTGGACTTCAAATAACGTTAAAATGACACTGACAACAACATCAACATATAAAATAAGCAAATGGCAATATTCGCACGACAATAGTAGCTGGAGTGATAATATAGGTAATTGGTCAGCTACATACTCAAATGATAAAAGAACAATAAATTCAACAATAACATGGAGTGGTAGTTGGTACTTCTATGTAAGAGCAATAGATGAAAATGGAGTAGCCTCTCCATCGTCTGATAGATTCCAAATAAGAATAGATAAAGGTCCATCAAAACCATCTGTAAATTTAAATGGGTATGGATCGGGATCATGGACAAATGGAAATATAACAATATCAACATCAACATCATCAACATATAAAATAAAACAATGGGAATACTCTCATAGTGGTACAGGTGGATGGAGTACAAACATTCAAAACTGGTCAGCAAGCTTCTCAAACGATAAGAGGAACATGAGTTCAATACTAAATTGGGATGGACAATGGACATTCTATGTAAGAGCAGTAGATGAACATGGAGTAGCATCACCTCCATCAGATTCATTTATAATTAGAAGAGATACCACATGTCCACAAGTTAGTTATAGAGTAGAATGTGGATCACACTTTGCAGGATATCCAAATCATAATGCTGCAACTTATGTAACAATGACAGATTATGGAGCAGGACTATGGAGTAGAAACATTACTTGGGGTGATAATACTCAAGGAGCAAATAGATATACATCAGGATGGACAAGAATTTATGGTAATGAATACTCGGATTTACTAGGAGCTGAAGGCTCATGGCAACACTTTAGACTAGAAGTATGTGATGGATTAAACAACTGTTGTACACATGAAAGACAGTACAATTATAGCTGTTAGGAGGATAATATGAAAAAGAAATTACCAATAATAATAGTATTAATAGCCTTAATAATTACAGCTATAGGAGTAATATTACTTTTTAATACTAATAAGCCAACAGATAATAAAAAAGAGAAAGAAATAAAAAAAGAAATAGAACAAATAGATACACAAAAATATAATGAAATACAAGAACAAGTTCAAAATGAAATAAATATATTTGATATGTATCTAAGCAGTCTTTATCCAATTAAAGATATTGATTCTATTAAAGACGAAGATAAGACATTACTTTTACTAAAAGTTTTATCAAACGAAGAAACTAATAGTATAGATGAAGATATAATAGTAGAAGAAGCAAAAAAACACTTTAATAACTACAAACCATACAATAAAAAAACAGAATACTATAGTTACAATAATAAAAAATATACTTTAATAAAAAATAACTATGAAGCATGTAATATAAAAACAGTTATTACAAAAGAAGAAAGTAATAAAGAAGAATGGATAACTACTAAAAAGATATATTACATAAAACTAGATTTAAAAGATCAAGAACAACTAAAATATGAAGTAAAAGTATATAAATCTTATAAAGATTGTAATAGTAATACTAATGAATTATTAAGAAAAGAAAATGCTGTAGCAATATTAAATGAAGATGATTATAATAGTATTTCTGAACAATTAAATAGTCTTAAATATACACTTAAAAATAATGATGGCATATATAAAGTCACAAGTATAAAATAAGAAGTCCGAAAGGACTTTTTATTGTGGAAAAAAAGTTGTAAATTTTTTGTAAATAAAAAAATTTTTTCCACCGATTTATTTACAAGACAATACTATTCAGATATATTATAAGTAAGCAGTGGTAAATGATGGTAAAATGTGGGGGATTTATATGTTCATGGGTGAATATCATCATACGATTGACGAAAAAGGTAGATTAATTATACCTTCTAAGTTTCGTAATGATTTAGGTGAAAAATTTATATTAACTAGAGGAATAGAAAACTGTTTATATGTTTATTCCGAATCCTCATGGGAAAAGATTACCCAAAAACTAGAGTCCCTACCATTTACTAAAAAAGACGCCAGAGAATTCACAAGATTTTTCCTATCAGGCGCTACTGTGGCAGAGTTCGATTCTCAAGGCCGTGTTAATATTACCTCCCCACAGCTTTCTTATGCCAATATTATAAAAGAATGTGTCATCGTTGGTGTAGGAAACAGGTTAGAAATTTGGTCTGTAGAGAATTGGAATGTATTTATGAATTCTGCATTTAAGAACATGTCTGATGTAGCTGAAAATTTATTTAACGAGAGTGTGATATTATGATAGAAAAACATATTAGTGTACTTCTAGAGGAATCAATTTCATCATTAAATATCAAAGAAGATAGTACTATAGTAGATTGTACATTAGGTTATGGAGGACATAGCAGTAAAATATTGGCAGAACTTAAGAAGGGGTTCTTATTCGCCTTTGACCAAGATGGTGAAGCTATTCGGCATAGTACCGATCGTTTATCTAAGATCGGTACTAACTTCACTATCATCAAAAGCAATTTCGTTCATTTAAAAGAAAAGTTAAATGAATTAGGAATAGAAAAAGTAGATGGAGTATTATTTGATTTAGGAGTATCTTCACCTCAATTAGATGATAGAGAAAGAGGTTTTTCTTATCATGAAGATGCAAGACTAGATATGAGAATGGATAGAGATAATAAACTATCTGCTTATGAAGTTGTAAATAATTATAGTAAAGAAGATTTAGCTAAAATATTTTATAAATATGGAGAAGACAAATTTTCTAATAACATAGCTAAAAAAATAGTAGAATGTAGACAAAATAAAAATATAGAAACAACATTAGAATTAGTAGATATAATTAAATCCGCAGTACCTATGAAATTTAGAAAAGATAAACATCCAGCAAGACAAATATTTCAAGCTATTAGAATAGAAGTTAATAAAGAATTAGATGTTATAGAACCAGCACTAGAACAAGCATTAGAAATGTTAAATGTAGGTGGAAGAGTAGCAGTAATAACATTTCATTCTTTAGAAGATAGATTAGTAAAAAATTATTTTAAAGAAAAAACAAAAGTTAATGAATTGGTAAAAGGATTACCAGTAATACCAGATGAATATTTACCAGATTATAAATTAGTAGTAAATAAAGCCATTGAACCTACTAAAGAAGAATTAGATAATAATCCTAGAGCAAGAAGTGCCAAACTTCGAGTTATAGAAAGAATAAAATAATAAGGGAAAAGAGGTGATACTATGAAAAGGAAGACTAAAGTTAAAAAAAGAATAAAATTATCATTCTTTGAAAAAGTATTATATACATTTGCTATTCTTTTGCTAGTATCATCACCAATTTTTGTAGTATTTACAAAAGCAACTTTATCAGAAATTAATTTTCAAGTAGAAAAAGAAAAGAAATTAATAGAACAACAAAAGAAAACTAATGAGAGTCTTAATATGGCAATTAATGAATTAGCTTCTTTAACAAAGATTCAAGAAGTTGCAGAAGAACAAGGTTTAAGTTATAATAATAATAATATAAAGACAATAACCGAAGAGGATGTAGAACAAACTGAGGGAAACTAGCCTTAGCAATAGGATGTGAGTTAAATTGAGCAAGAAAAAGAGGAAAAATAATATTAGTTATAATATTTTAGTAATCTTGATTGCTCTTTTTTGTTTTGGAACAATAGTTGTAAGACTATGTCAATTAGCATTATCTGAAGAGATAGATGGTAAAAATCTAAAGGAGTTAAAGAACTCAAGAACAACCAAAACAACTACACTTCAAGCTAAGAGAGGAACTATCTATTCAAGTGATAATGATATATTAGTTCAAACAGTAACATCTTATAAGTTAATCGCATATTTAGATCCAAACAGAACAATTAATAAAAAGAATCCTCAACATGTAGTAGATAAAGAATATACTGCTAAACAATTAGCTACTGTTATAGATATGGAAGAAGAAGAAATATTAAGGATTCTAAATAAGGATAAAGACGGAAGAAAACAAGTTGAATTTGGCATAGCTGGAAAATCATTAAGCGAAATAACTAAACAAAAAATAGAAGATTTAGATCTTCCTGGAATAGATTTTATAGAGAGTTATAAAAGATATTATCCAAAAGGAGAATTTGCCTCATATACAATTGGATATGCAAAAACAAGTGAAGATGGAACAATCTCTGGAGAAATGGGAATAGAAAAATACTATAATGATTTATTATCTGGAGAAGATGGATATATAAAATATCAAAAAGATTTAAAAGGGTATCAAATAGCAGGTACTCCAGTAATAAAAAAAGATGCACAACAAGGTAATGATATATATCTAACGATTGATAGTAATGTACAATTCTATGTAGAACAAGCTATTGCTAATTCAGATATTGACTATGATTGGGAATGGTTCCATGTAACTGTAGCAGATGCTAAAACAGGAGCAATACTAGCAACAGTAAATTCACCATCATTTGATCCTAATATTAGAAATATAACTAATTATCTAGATTTATTAGTATCTGTTCCTTACGAACCAGGTAGTACAATGAAAACTTTTACTTATATGGCAGCAATGGAAAACGGTGTATATGATGGTAATGAAACATATGAATCAGGAACCTATACAACAACAGATGGAACAGTAATTGGTGACTGGAATAGAAATGGATGGGGAACACTAACATTTGATAAAGGTTATGCTATGAGTAGTAACGTAGGAGTAATTAATATTATTAAACGTCATATGAATAGTTTAATGTTAAGACAATATTTAAAACTATTAGGTTTTGGAAAGAAAACAAGAATATCCTTACCTAATGAGAGTAAAGGAAATCTAGAATTTAAATATGAAACAGAAATATATAACGCAGGCTTTGGACAAGGTATTACTATAACACCAATCCAAATGATTCAAGCAATGACATCTTTAACTAATGATGGAATGTTAATAAAACCATACATAGTTAGTAAAATTGTAAATCCAGAGACAAGAGAAGTTGTACTAGAAAACAAAAGAGAAGAAATTGAAAGAGTAGCTGCTACATCCACTGTACAAAAAATGATTTCTCTAATGGATGATTGTGTAAATGGAATTGGAAATACAGGAAGTGGTTATAGAATAGAAGGTGGAGAATTAATAGGAAAGACTGGTACCAGCCAGATAGCAAATGAAGTATCTGGAGGATATTTATCTGGAAAAGAAGATATAATCTCATCATTTGCAGGAATATATCCAAAAAGTGATCCACAAATTATTATATATGCAGCAGTTAAGAAACCTTCTGGAGGATCACAAAAACCAGTATCTAATGCAGTTAAAGAAATAGTACAAAATGTTTCAAAATATCATGGTAATGCGGATACAAAAACTAATACAATAGAAGTAAAAAAATATAAAGTAGAAAACTATATAAATAAGAAATTAGATAATGTAAAAACAAAATTAGATTCAGAAGGAATAAAATACATAGTATTAGGAAATGGTAATAAAGTAATAAAACAAACTCCAGAAAAAAATACAGAAGTAACTACTAGTGATACAATCTATTTAATTACTAATGATGAAAATCTAACTATACCGGATTTAACAGGATTATCTAGTAAACTAGCTAAAAATATATTACAAGAATTAGGATTAACAGTGCATCTAGATGGAACAGGATATGTAACTGGTCAATCAATAGCACCAGGAACACCAATAACAAAAGGACAAGAAATAATACTAACTCTTAATCCAAAATTTGAAGTATAGGAGGTACATATGAAAAAAATAAGTATAAGAAATATAATAATTACTTTACTATGTATAACAATAATATGTATGGCTATCGGTTTCTCTTTTTTATCAACGCAAATAGATACCTTAAAAAATAGAGATATTTCATTTAATGTAGTAATTGATGAAGTAAGAGAAGCAACATCTGTAAAAGGAGGAGTAACATCTCCTAAATGTAATTATAAAATAAATGATGATGGTCACACACTAGATATGGACTTTACTCTCTATTCAGAATTAGATGAATTAGCCTATAACATAATAATAGAAAATAAAGGAACAATAAAAGCTAAAATAATAGATATTATCTCATCTCCTGATTATGCAAATGTCAAATTATTAGCAGAATCAATAAAGCCTGTTAGTATAACTAAAACTGATATATCAGGAAAAATATTGGCTCCAGGAGAGACAACTACAATTAAAGTAGTTGCAAGATATAATAGCAGTACAGTAAAAGGTACCAAAGAAGTTCCTTATAAATTATCATTAATAACTCAGTCAGTAGATTAAAAAAATCAAGTAAATCTTGATTTTTTCTTTAGTTTATATAGCATTAATGTTATAATTATTAGTATAGGAGCTAATGTCTATGGAAGAGAATAAAGATAAGTTGGTATTTAGCAGTATAACTAGTGAAACTAATAATACAAATAAAGAAACAACAGCTACTGTAGTTAATAATGCGTTTAAAGAAGAACAATTAAGACAAACAGCTGAGATACCGGTACAAGAAATAGCCAATGCAGCTGCAACAGCAAAAGAAAGCATAAAAAAAGAAAACAAAGTATTAGAAAGATTATCTACACTAGAAGCTACTCAAACTATGCAATTAGAACCAGTTGAGACAAAACCAATAGAAGAAAAAGAAAAAGTAGTTGAAAAGAAAGAAGAACCTATAGTAGAAGAACAAAAACCAGTAAAAGTAAAAAAACACATTAAGAAAAGTGTTAAATTTTCAATTGCTTTAATAATAATTGCCATTATAACTACATTTGTATTAGTTAAATCATACATTGAAATTAGTAAACCATCATATATAACAAAAAAAGCTCTATTAAACATTAGTAATGAGATAACAGAAGTATTTAAGTTTGAAGATAATAAAGAATTATTAGGAAATACATTTAATATTGATACTACAATTAAAACTAATTTAGAAAGTCAAAAAGTATTAAATGAATATGCAACAGATCCTAATATGTTAGAGTATTACTATCTATTATATAATCTAAATAATCTAAATCATAAAGTAAAAATAAATCATGATTTTAATAATGAGAAATTATTATATAACTATAAAGCAACACTAAATAATAAAGAAATTATAAATGATAAATACTTAATAGATAATTCTACAGAATATTACTTTGTAAAAGATTATTTTAATACATATATAAATAATGGAAATAATGCTTATTTTGAAACAATAACAGAAGATAAAAATGCACTTTATAATATAGATTACTTATATAAAGTAATTACTAATTCTATATCTAATTGTATAGATGAAGAAGATTATATAGTAACAAAAGAAAATACACCTATTAATGGTAAATATGTAAGTACAAAAAAGATTACTATTAATTTAAATAATAATAAGATGATAGATTTAGCTAACAAAGTATTAGATTCATTAAAAGAAGATAAGGAATCATTTAATATATTAAATGCTATCATAGAAGATTTTGAAAATTACCAAATATCAAAGAATACAAAGTATTTAAAAAGTAATGAAGAAATAATAATTAATTTATATACTACTGGTTTATTTAATAATACTAAGAAGTATGAAGTTATAATTAATAAAAAGAACATGAAATATTTAATATCTTATGAAACTGATTATAAAATAATTAATTATTCAAAAAATGATATCTTACAATATTCAATTAAATACAAAAAGAATAATAATTTAAATGCTAATATTTTTGATATTAATAATAATGAAATTGGAAAGTTAGAATTAGATACAAATAGAGAAAGAATCAATTTAGTATTTGAATATAATGATAAGGTAACAGATATAAATCTAAATATTAATTATAAAGTATTAAATAAAAAGAAGAATAGTTATGATAGTACAATACTAACTAATATATCTTATAAAAAGAACAATATTATGTACTTAAATGGAACTATTAATGTAGATAATACTATTAATAGAAAAGTAAAAATAGATGAAGATATTAATGAAGTAGTATTTGAAAAAGAAATTACAGAAGAAAAGTCTGAGGAATTAAAAACTCTACTTGAAAAAAGATTAAAGAAAGCTATAAATTAAATAATTAAAGTGATATAATATACGAATATCAAGGAGTGAAGTATCTATGAAAAAAAACATAAGAGCTGAAAAAGATTTTGATCCATTTATAGATAAGAAAAAAAAGAAAATAAAAGACTTAGAATTAGAAGATGAAAAAGAAGTAAAAGTAAAAGAGAAAAAAGTTGTTAAAGTAAAAACAAAGAAGCCAAAAAAAGCTAGAAAAAAAATAAACTTAAACTTAGATAGAACAGATATCATTTTAGTTATAGTATTAGTTTTACTTGCTATATTAAATATTTTTTTAACAGTAAAAGTTATTAAACAAAGTAAATTAGAAAAAGAACAAGTTCATACTATGATTACAATACCAGTACTTGGAGAACAAACTAATAATGAAATTAGTGTAGATATAGCTAATATGAAAAAAGGTGAAACTAAAGATTATTCATTTAAAGTTGCTAATAACAAAGATAATAATATAAATCAAGAAGAAGTTATTTATGGATTACAATTAGTATATGAAGATGGAATTGAAGTAGAAGTATATAAAAATGATAACAATGATAATATCCTTCCAAAAAACAATATTATTTTAGATAATAAGTTAAAAGCTAAAGAAGAGCAAGAAGATATTTATACATTAAAAATAAAAGCCAATAAAAAGACTGAAGACAAGAAGTTATTAACAATAAAAGTAATAAGCTAAAAGGGTCTAATTTATTGACTTTTTTACTAGTTTATGATACCCTATGAGTGATTTTTTAAAGAGGTGCAAAAGAATAAAATGGAGAATGAAAAAATAGTTATTTTAAAAGACGGAGAAGAAGTAGAATGTGATGTTTTATTTACATTTGATTCTACTGATACAAATAAAGGATATATTGGATATACGGATAATAGTATAGGAGAAAATGGTAGAAAGAATATTTATGTATCTTCATTTGATCCTGTACTAGGAACTTGTGTATTAGAAAGTATTACAGATAAAGATGAACTATCTATGGTTCATGACGTCTTAGAAGAAATTGAAAGACAAAGTAAATAGAGGTGTTATAAATGGCAACATATTATGAAGACTTACAATTAAAGATAAAGAATAATAAAAGAGAATTAGATAGATTAAACTTAGAAAAAAGAGCATTATTTATGTCTAGACGTGCTTGGAGTGAAGAAAACTATAAAAAAGAAGAAGCTTCAATTCAAGATAGAATTGAAAGTATTCAAAAATCAATTAAACGTGATCAAGAATTATTAGCAAGTTATGATTTATCTAAGAATTATATGGAAGATATAAAGTATTTAAATAAGATGTATAATGCTGAAGATAATAATTTATATAGAGAAAAAATAGCTAATGAAATAATAAAAAGAAAAGAAATAATAGATGAAAAAATCAATTCTAATTTACCTGAAAAATTAAAAGAAGAAATAAGTACTGAATATAAAGTAATGGATGATCAATTAGAAGATAAAGAATTAGCTAGATTAGAAGAAGAACAAAGAGTAGCTAATATTATGCTTAACAGTGCTAATGATAGAATTAGTAAATATACTGATAATATTATGAATATCTTTAATGAAGAAAGAAAAGAGTTAGAAGAAAAAGGTCCATTTACAACAGAAGAAGAATTAGATAGATTTAATGAGCGCTACATGATTAAAAAAATAGCACAAAATGATTTATTAGAAAGTGCTAAGAAAAGAAAAAGAGAGTTAGAAAATTTAAATAATTCATTAAATAGAAAGATAGAAGATAGGAAAGTAATCTTAAAAGAATCTAAAAAAGTAAATATTAGTCCTGATGATTATGCAAATATAAAAGCAAGTGTAGAGAAAAGAGATAAGTTAGAAAAACTATTTAATAGATATGGATTAAAAGAATTAAAAGAAAAAAGAGATAAATTATCACTTATGTCAGAAGATGAAATATCTGATAGAAAACAAAAAGTATTGAATGAACTAGTTAAAGAAAAACAAGAACAAAATAAAAGAGCAACAAAGAAAGCCTTACCTAGTGATGCACCAATTATTATAAAAGATAATAATGATTCTGAAATAACAACTGAAGATATTAAAAAATCTATAAATAATAAATTAGATGAAATAAATACAACAAAAGTAAAAGAAGAAAATATTGATTATGGATATAAAACAGTTATAGCTAAATTAGTAGAAGGACTTACTCCAAAGAAAAAAGATGGACAAAGATATAGAGCTGCTAATATTAAAGTAACTGATGAATTTAAGAATGAATTACATTCTGGTAATTACTTATATAACATAGTACATGTAGTACCTGCAATAATAAAATTACCAATTCAAACTATAAGAAAATTTATTGGTAAGATTACATATCGTGAAGAAGCAAAAAATAGAATGGAAACTATAAGAAGAAGATTAGATAATCTAAGTGAAAAAGACTTAATGATCTTATTTAAAGAATATGGTAACCATGCTAGAGAAGAAAGATTTGGAACAGGCATTAATTTATTAATAAATGAAAGAATAAATAGATTTGTTTATGAAAAAGTAAATAGTATAAATAAAGGTTTAGAAACTAAGTATCAAGATCTATTTAATACTATGAAAGAAATGGATACAATAGATTCCATGATTAGAAGTAAAGATACAGACGAATCAACAAGAGAAAACCTAAAACTATATCGTGCTAGTATCTTAAAAGGAAAAGCAAAAGAAGTAGAATCAATTCGAAATGATTATGATGAAGCAAAAACTCTACTTTCAAGTGGACTATATGGATTCAGTGAAAATTTAAGAGCAACTGAATCAAAAATGTCATATGTTGGAAGAAGATTTGCTAAAGATCATGATTTAGATGTTGAATTACTAGAAAAAGAAGCTAAATATGAAAAAGCTGAAAAAAGAGCAATTCAAGATGGAAACGATGAAATGGCTTTAAGAATATTTATAGCAAACGAAACTTTACTAAGTAAAAATACTAAAATAGAAAATAGTATAGTTGGTAAAAGATCAACAGGTAAGAAGTACTATTCTCCACTTGTTGAATCATTAGATTATAGAAATGATCCATTTATTAGAGATATATTTACAACAATAGCAGTAGTAGGAGCAACAGTAACAGCTGTAAATGCGATTAATGCAAGTAAAGCTAAAGTTGATTATCAAAAACAAATAGATGAAGTAAATGCTCATAATGAAAAAGTAATGGAATCAGTAAATAATACTGGTAATATTATTTCAAGTAAAAAGAGAGCATATATGGAAGGTATGAAAGCAGAAAATTATCAAGATTCTCTAAACATATCTAACGTATTAGAAAGAAAAGCTTTAGACCAATCATCAGAAGTACATGGAGGATGGTCAGTAGGAACACAAAGCTATTATGATGCAAGAAGCATTGCTCAAGGAAGCTATGTTGATTTCTATAATAATACAAAGAATGCAATAGCAGATGTAACAACAAAATATAGTACTGGACAATTGAGTGGACAACAAGCAATTGATGCATTAGGAGAAATATCTAAGAATTCACAAACAACACTTAGAACAGTAGTAAATGAGGCTCTTCCACACTTAAATAATTATGCAAGAGATCATTCACAATTTGATCTAAGTGGAATCAAAGATGCAATGAACTATATAGTAGAAAATCCAGATGCTATTACTAATATGAATAAAGCCATGATTGAAACTACTGAATTAGGAGAAGAATTAGCTAAGATGTCTATAGAAAAAGTTAATTTAATAAATGAATTACCAAATAACATATCTGCACCTTTATTTGGAGCAGCAACAGCAGCATCACTAGCTATGAATGTTGCAAATACAGCTGGAGCTTCTAAAAAAGGGGCATATGGTAATAAAATAACTAATATAGTTGATCAATATCTTGATTATCAAGAAGCACTAGAAAGAACTAATAATAATAGAATAAGATAGGATACGTAAGTATCCTTTTTTCTTTACATAAAAATTAAATAAAAGTATAATTAAATTATAGTAGAGGTGTATTATGAAAAGTAAAGAAATAGTATTAAGTAAAACTAAAACAATAATATTTGGAATAATAATAGTATTACTATTATCAAGTATAATATCTTATGGCACATATGATGTAGTAGGAGCATTTTATGGAGAAATGCCAGCAATAGATAGAATCCATTATATGATAGTTGTTTTCCCAGCAACTATAATAGTATTAGGTTCTATACTAATAGGTTTTATATTAATCTCAATGAAATATGAGAAAAAAGCAAAGAAGCAGGATAAATAATGTATTCACTAATAATATCAGTATTACCAGTAATAGTTTTAGCTATAATAATCTATATAAATGATAAAAATAAAGAACCAGCAAAACTATTATTTAAATTATTTATATCAGGTTTTTTATCAGTAATAATAACTCTAATAATATCAGGTATATTAGAATTATCTTCACCAATATTTAAAGATTCCACAGATTTAACGATAATTCAATTATTTATAAGTATTTATATTGGAGTAGGTCTAGTAGAAGAATTCTCAAAATGGATAATGGTATATTCAATGTCATATCATGAAAATGAATTTGATGAAATGTATGACATGATTGTATATTCAACATTTGTATCATTAGGATTTGCTTGCATAGAGAATATATTATATGTAATGAGTAAAGGAATATATGTAGGAATTATAAGAGCTATCCTATCAGTACCAGGCCATGCTTTCTTTGGAGTATTCATGGGATATTACTTAGGATTAGCTAAAATTTCTTCCTTAAATAATAATAAAAAATTAGAAACAAAAAATAAATATTTATCTATAATAGTACCGACTTTATTACATGGAACATTTGATTACCTATTATCATTAGAAAGTATAATATATTTAATATTATTTTTAGTATTTGTAGTTCTTTTATATATTTATGCTATCAAAAAAATTAAAAGAATTTCTAACATCGCAAGAAAGCTAAAATACAAAGATAATTATTGTTCAAGATGTGGAACTAAAGTAGAAACTAACTATTGTCCAACCTGTGGTAGAAAGAATGAATAATCATTCTTTTTTATTGACTTAAAAAAATATATTACATACAATTTAAATAAGGGAGACGAAAAAGGAGGCCAATAATATGTATGACATAATAATAATAGGAGCAGGTCCAGCAGGACTTACAGCAGCACTATATGCATTAAGAGCAAATAAGAAAATAGTAATTTTTGAAGCTAAAACCTTCGGTGGACAAATTATAAATGCCAGTAAAATAGTTAATTATCCTGGAATAGAACAAGTATCAGGTTTTGATTTTGCAACGACACTATACAATCAAGTTAAAAATCTAGGAGCAGAAATAAAATATGAAACAGTTTTAAGAGTAGAAAAAGATAAAACTGTAATAACAAATAAAGATAAATATAAAGCAAAGAGCGTAATTATTGCAACCGGAGCAGAAAATAGAAAATTAAACATAGATGGTGAAAATAAGTTCATAGGAAAAGGAGTATCCTATTGTGCTACATGTGATGGTAACTTTTTTAAAGGATTAGATGTTGCAGTAGTAGGTGGAGGCAATACTGCTATAGCAGATGCTCTATACTTATCTGATATAGTAAATAAAGTATATCTAATTCATAGAAGAGATGAATTTAGAGGAGAACCAAAAAAAGTAGAGGAGTTAAAGAATAAGAAAAATATAGAACTAGTATTAAATAGTAATGTAGTAAAAATTAATGGCAATGACAAAGTAGAAAGTATTGAAGTAGAAAATAACGATAAAGAAAGAACAACAATTGAAGTAAGTGGTATATTTATTGCTGTAGGTCAAGATCCTAAAAATGCAATCTTTAATAACGTAGTAGAGTTAAATGATAAAGGATACATTATTTCAGAAGATGGAGTACATACTAGTACAGAAGGAATATATGTAGCAGGAGATACAAGAGAAAAAGTATTAAGACAATTAACTACAGCCGTTTCTGATGGATCAATAGCAGCAACAATTGCAATAAAAGAAGGGAAGGATAAATAATGGTAAAAGAAATAACAGAAGAAGAATTTAAAGGAATAGTTGAAAGTAATAAAAAAGTTCTAATAGACTGTTTTGCTAATTGGTGTGGACCATGTAAAATGTTAGCACCAATAGTAGAAGAAATATCTAAAGAAAACAAAGAATATGAATTCTATAAATTGGATATAGACACTATAAGTGAAGAAATACCTAAAGAATATGGTATAATGTCTATTCCAACTTTACTAATATTTCATAAAGGAAAACTAAAAGATAAAGTAGTAGGATTAAGATCAAAACAAGAATTAGAAGATATATTAAAATAAGTTGTTAAGTCAACTTATTTTCTTTTTAACAAAATATTAATAAGTGTATTGACTAACTAATTATATAGATATAAAATGTTATTAATAAAATGTTAATAAGATGGAGATAATATGAAAATAAATAGAGAAGAGATTGAAAAATTAAAAGAAATAAAAAGATTATTAATAATTATTGATATGGTAAACGGCTTTGTAAAAGAAGGTCCATTAGCAGCACAATCAATAGAAAGGATAGTACCACATAATAAAGAATTAATAGAAGAGTTTATAAATGATAAAGAAAGTTGTGTATTCTTTATAAGAGATTCACATACAGCTGATGCTGTAGAGTTTAATACATTTCCAGCTCATTGTATAGAAAATAGCAAAGAATCAGAATTAATAGATGAGTTAAAAGAATATGAGAAGGATGGAATAACATATTTAAAAAATTCTACTAACTTTGTATTTGCTCCTAACTTTATAGAAGATATGAGTAAAATGAATTCATTAGAAGAAGTAATATTAAATGGATGTTTAACAGATTATTGTGTTAAAAATGGAGGAATTTCTTTAAGAAATTTATACGATCAAGAAAACAAAAATATTAGGATAATAGTTGATGAAGCAGGAGTAGATACATATGATTCTCCAACTCATAATAGAGAAGAAGAAGCAGAAAGAGCTATACTAGATATGACAAATAATGGAATAGAAAGAGTAAAAAAATATGGAGGAAAATAATGAAAAAAATAAATGATACAATGCTAGTAGATGATTATGAATTAAAGATAGGTCAAACATATTTTAATGCCGGAGTAAAAGATACAGAAGTTGTATTTGATGTATTTTTTAGAAGAAATCCATTTCAAGGTGGTTATACAATATCAGGAGGATTAGACAATATAATTGATTATATTAATAATTTTCACTTTGATAAAGAAGATATAGAGTATCTTAGAAGTACTAACAATTATAGTGAAGAATATTTAGATTATTTAAGTAATTTAAAATTTACTGGAGATATTTACGCAGTAATAGATGGTACACCAATATTTCCTAATGAACCAGTAATAACAATAAAAAGTAAAATAATAGAAGCCCAACTAGTGGAAACAGCTATTTTATCGCATTTTAATCACGCATCATTAGTAACAACAGCATCAAAAAGAATTACAGAAGCAGCTCAAGGAAGAAGTGTTATGGAGTTTGGTGCTAGACGTGCTAGAGGAACAGCCTCTGCATTTGAAGCAAGTAAATATGCCATAGTTGGAGGATGTAATGGAACATCAAATGTAAAAACAGCACAAGAATTAGGTATAAATGCCTTAGGAACAATGGCTCATTCATTAGTAACATTTTATAATGATGAGAAAACAGCATTTTTAGAATTTGCTAAAAGTAATCCATCTAATTGTTTATTCTTAGTAGATACATATGACACATTAAAAAGTGGAGTACCTAATGCCATCTGGGTAGCAGATAATTACTTAAAACCCAATAACATACCTTTTAAAGGAATAAGAATAGATAGTGGAGATTTAGCTTATTTATCTAAAGAAGCTAGAAAACTCTTAGATGAAGCAGGATACAAAGATGCAAAGATATGTTTATCAAATGGATTAGATGAACACACTATCACATCACTAATTAATCAAGGAGCAGAATTTGATACATTAGGAGTAGGAGATAATATAGCAGCTTCTAAAGAAAGAGTAGATGGAGTCTATAAATTAGTAGCAGTAAAAGATAATAATGAATTTATTCCTAGATTAAAAGTATCAAATGATACAGTAAAAACAATTAATCCAGGATTTAAAAAACTAATAAGATTTTATGATAAAGAAACTAATTATGCATTAGGAGATTTAATTGCACTAAAATATGAAGAAATAAGTAATACTGAGTATGAATTAATAAATCCAGTAGAAGAATGGAAAAGAAAAAAACTAAGTAATTATTATTATAAAGAATTACAAGTAAAAATATTTGAGAGAGGTAAACAAATATATAATGTTAGAGATGTCTTTGAAAGACAAAAATATTGTACAGAAGAAATGAAAACTCTATATCCAGAAATCAAGAGATTAGAAAATCCACATGTATATTATGTAGATTTATCAGAAAAGTTATTAAATCTAAAGAAAAAGTTAATAGAAGAACATACTAAAGGAGAATAATATGTTTGATGCCAAAAAAGAAACAGAAAAGATAATAGAATTTATAAAAGATTACTATAGTAAAAATCATTTAAAAGGAGTTGTCATAGGAATAAGTGGAGGTAAAGACTCAGCAGTAGTAGCCGCACTATTTAGTAAAGCTATAGGTAGTGAAAATGTACTAGGAGTAACAATGCCTTGCAATTCAAAAGAAGCAGATAGATTAGATGCCAAACTAATAAGTGATTACTATGGTTTTGAATTAATAAATGTAGATTTGACTAGTACATTTAATACGTTTAAAAAAGAAATTAATATTGATGAAAAATACTTATTAGATTCAGATATTAACTTTAAACCAAGAATAAGAATGAGTACTCTATACTATCTAGCAGCTGCTTATTCAAAAATAAAAAATGGTACATATATAGTTGCAGGTACAAGTAATAAATCAGAATTATATGTAGGATATTTCACAAAAGGAGGAGACTCCGTATCAGATATAAAAGTAATAAGTGACTTAACAGTATCTGAAGTAATAAAAATAGGAGAGTATCTAAAAGTACCAGAAAAAGTGCTATATAAAACTCCTAGTGATGGTTTATCTAACTTAACAGATGAAGAAAAACTAAAAGTAAAATATTCTGACATAGAAAAATATCTTAATAATGAAGAAATAGATAAAAGTACAAAAGAAAGAATAGAATATCTACATAAAAATAATCAACATAAATTTAATATACCGGAGTATAAAAAATGAAAATAGGAGTATACGTAGGAAGTTTTAATCCAATACATAAAGGGCATGTTCATGTAGTAAACTTTTTACTAGAAAATAATTATGTAGATAAAGTTTTCTTATTAGCAACTCCTAATTATTGGGATAAACAAGATTTAATAGATGTAGACAAAAGAATAGAAATGTTAAGATATTATGAAAATAAAAAAGTAATAGTAGATACAAAACATAATGATTATAAATATACATATCAAGTATTAGATAGTTTAAAAAAAGACTATAAAGATGATGAACTATTCTTAATAATAGGATCAGATAATGTAAGAAAATTCCATCTCTGGGATCATATAGAAGAATTATTACAATATAAGATTTTAGTATTACAAAGAGATAATACAAATATAAAAGAATATATAAAAAGATTTAATACAGATAACTTTATTATAGTAAAAGGATTTAAACCAATTAATATATCATCAACAGAAATAAGAAAAAATCTAAGTTTAGATTATTTAGATGAAAAAGTATATAAATATATAAAAGATAATCATTTATACGAGGTGTAATATGTATAAAAGTGAAGAAGATTTTTTAAAAGACTATGATCCATCAATATATGAGAAATTATCTCTAACAGCAGACATATTATTAATAAGTATATCTGATGAAGAAAAAACAGATTATAGGAAGAATAATCAAAAGAAAATGAGTATACTTTTAGTAAAAAGAGAAGAATACCCATATAAAGATAAATGGTGTTTACCAGGAGGATTTATAGATCCTAATAAAGAAACATTAGAAGATTGTGCTAATAGAGTATTAAAAAGTGAAACTAATTTAGAAAATATCTTTTTAGAGCAATTATATACATTTGATTCTATAAATAGAGATCCAAGAATGAGAATAATATCAACATCATTTATAGGATTAATAGACAAAAGTAAAGTAACTAATATTATTAATGATAAAGCTAAATGGTTTGATGTAACTAAGATAGAAGAAAAAAACAATGTAGTAAATGTTGATCTAACTAATGGAGTAGATAATATAAAAATAAAAGTAAAAAAAGAGTTAATAGATAAAACTACATCAAAGTATAAACTTATTGGAGTAGATAATGACTCTATAGCTTTTGATCATGACATAGTAATTGTAAGTGGAATAGAAAGATTAAAAAATAAAATAAACTATACAGATATAGTATTTAATATGATGCCTAAATATTTCACATTAAAAGAACTACAACAAGTATATGAAGTAATATTATGTAAAAAGCTATTAGATCCTGCCTTTAGAAGGATAATAAAAGATAAAGTAGAGAAAACAGATAAATATGAAACAAATATAGGACATAGACCTAGTAGATTATATAAGTATAGATATAATGACACTAGTAATTAGAAAATAAAGTTATATACTAGATAAAGATATGATAAAATAGTATAATTAATCCAGGAGGAAGAAGTATGGAAACAAAAATAGTTTATTATGTACATGGTACAACATATGATAATGCATCTAAACGATGTAGTGGCTGGAAACAAGTAGAATTAAACGAATTAGGTAAAGAACAAGCAATTAACTTAGGTAAAAATACACCATATAAATTTGATGTATTATTTACATCTGACCTAAAGCGTGCTATTGATTCTGCTCATTTAGCGTTTCCAGAATTTGAATCTACAGCTGATAAACGATTAAGAGAATGTAATTATGGAGATTTTGATGGAGAAGATAAGAAGTTAGTTGTTTATGAAGAACATGTAGATAATCCTTTTCCTAATGGAGAATCACTAAAAGATGTAGAAGCAAGAGTAAGAGACTTCCTTAAATATATAAATGAAAATTACAAAGGCAAGACTATAGGTATAATAGCTCATAGAGCACCTCAGCTTGCTATAGAAGTAATAACAAAACATATAACATGGGAAGAAGCTAATGCTAATGACTGGAGAAAAACAGGAGATTGGCAACCAGGTTGGGAATATTCTTTTAACGAAGAAGATTTATAATAAGTATATATAGTTGCATGGTATTTACCGTGCAACTTTTTTATTTGGAAAATAAAATATTAAGAGGTGTTAAAATGATAAAAAATATAAAGAAAGAAATAAAATTAATAAAAGAAAAAGATCCATCAATAAAAACAAATATAGAAGCAATGCTACATCCTTCATTTAAAATAAAGATTTATTACAGAATATCACATTATTTTTACAAAAAGAAAAAATATACAATAGCTAGATATATTCAAAATATCGGTAAAAAGAAAACTGGTATAGAAATCCATCCAGGAGCTACTATAGGTAATAATTTATTTATAGATCATGGAACAGGAGTAGTAATAGGAGAAACAGCAATTATAGGAGACAACGTTACTTTGTTTCATGGAGTTACTTTAGGTACAACAGGTAAAGAAAAAGGTAAACGTCATCCTACAATAGGAGATAATGTCTTAATAGGAGCAAACGCAACAGTACTAGGAAATTTAAAAGTAGGAAATAATGCTAAAATAGGAGCAGGAGCAGTTGTTTTAAAAGATGTAAAAGAAAATACAACAGTAGTAGGAGTACCAGCAAAAGTAGTAAGAGACTATAATAAAAATGTAAAGGTATATACAAAAAAATAAATAATTTGTTATAATCTAATAGGAGGGTAGAAAATGAAAAAATTAGTAATAGTAAGACATGGAGAGAGTCAATGGAATCTAGAAAATAGATTTACAGGATGGACAGATGTAGATTTATCTGAAAATGGAGTAAAAGAAGCAATAGAAGCAGGAAAAGCATTAAAAAGAGAAGGATATACATTTGATTTAGCATATACATCAGTATTAAAAAGAGCAAACAATACATTGTATTATATATTAGATGAATTAGGAGAAAGAAATATTCCTATTAAATATAGTTATAAATTAAATGAGAGACACTATGGAGCACTACAAGGATTAAACAAAGATGAGACTAGAAAAAAATATGGTGAAGAACAAGTACATACATGGAGAAGAAGTGCTGATGTAAGACCACCAGAATTAACAAAAGAAGATGAAAGATATCCAGGAAATGATCCAAAATATAAAGATCTAACAGAAAAACAACTACCACTTACAGAGAACTTAATGGATACTATAGAAAGAGTTATTGAATACTGGAATTCAGATATTGCACCATCAATTAAAGAAGGAAAGAATGTAATAATAGTAGCTCATGGAAATAGTTTAAGAGGATTAATTAAATACCTAGATAACCTATCTAAAGAAGAAGTAGTAAGCTTAGAAATTAAAACAGGTAGTCCAATAGTATATGAATTAAATGATGATTTAACTCCAATTAGACATTATTATATAGAAAAATAGAACATTAAGTTCTATTTTTTTGTATTGTAAAACGAACAAACGTATGATATAACAAATTTAGGAGGGTCTAAATGAATAAAGAAAAAATGTATTTAATAAACAAATTGTTTAAAAATGAAACAATTAGAACAGTATGGGACAAAGAAAGAGAAAAATACTATATAAGCGTAATAGATATAGTAAAAGTTTTAACTTATAGTAAGAATCCAAGACACTATTGGAATGTTCTAAAAGGTAGATTAAAAGAAGAAGGAAATGAAACGGTCACAAATTGTGACCAGTTGAAACTAAAGGCACAAGATGGTAAATACCGTATGACTGACGTTGTAGATATAGAAGGAATGTTTAGGATTATTGAATCTATCCCTAGTAAAAACGCAGAGCCAATAAAGCAGTGGTTAGCAAAACTAGGAAGTGAAAGAATAGATGAAACTTTTGATCCATCAATTTCAATACAAAGAATCATAGATCTTTATAGGGCAAAAGGCTATGATGAAGAATGGATAATAAAAAGAATAAAAGGTATTCAAGATAGAAAAAAATTAACAGACGTTTGGAAAGATAATGGTGTTAAAACAGATATTGAATATGCAATTCTAACAAATGAAATATATAAAGAGTGGTCAGGAATGACAGCAGTAGAATACAAATCATTTAAAGGACTTAGAAAAGAATCTTTAAGAGATAATATGTCAGATCTAGAAGTACTATTAGCAGACATAGGTGAAACTACAACAAGAGAGTTAGCAAAAATGAAAAGACCAATAGGATTAGAAGAAAATAAAAAAGTAGCTATCCAAGGAGGAAGTGTTGCCAAAAACACAAGAAATAATATAGAAGATTTATTTGGAGAGTCAATTGTTACTAAAAATAATCAATTAGATTATAAGTATATAGAAGAAATATTATTAGAACAAAAATAAAAGTGTCGTATGACACTTTTTATCGGTTAGAAAGTTCAACTATTTTTCTCCAAGAAAAAGGACCAACAATACCAGTAATACCTAAATCATAATCATCTTGTATTTTCTTTATAGACTTTTCAGTTAATTCATCAAATATACCATTAACTTTTACTCCAGGAATAGAATGATCATATATGCATATTTTAAGTAGTAAAGATTGTAATTTTTTTATATCATCACCAGTCATTCCAATACTTAAGAAATATCCAGGATATAAGTCATCAACAAAATCATTATTAAATGATTTAAGCATACTATCATATGTATTCTTTAATACATTAAAATCTTGATATGTGAATTTTCCAGTAACAGGTAAGCCATATTTTCTTTGAAAAGCAGTAACCATTGTTCTAGTAGAATCGTTATATACTGAATTAGTCTTTAATCTAGGAATATCATTATCTAAAAAAGCTATTGAATCTAAATAGTAATGAATAAATTCTACTTCAATACCAGTATCACCATATTCTAAAACATCTTTATATTTAAAATTAGCTTCTTCTGTACTTAAACCTTCAGTATATAAATCTGATAACTTTTTAACACTAGTATATACATACTTTATTTTATACCATGTAGCTTTATCTACTATTCCAGTAACAGGTAAAGCAAAGATTTCTTGAAACTTTTTTACTGCATCCATGGTCTCTTGATTATAAATACCAAGATTAGTTTCAATCAATGGAATAGCAGGATAGTTTTTTCTAATTCTATTTAAATCTCTTTGAATAGCACTAACAGGGTTCCCTGCCTGTCCCATACCAATATCATATCCAGGAAAACTAGTAGTATTATCTCCTACAGTAGCATTATATTTTATATTTGTATTATTTCCATAATAGTAACGGATTATTTCTAAAGGAGTCTTTCCTTGATTAGCTAAAGTAACAGTACCCCATTGTGAAAGCCCATTACAAGTAGTTTTTCTACCATCACAATACTGTGAAAAATAAGGTTGTACTTGACCATCTTTAACAATATAGTCATTAAATACATCTTTTACTATATTATCTATATTTTCATATATCTGTCTATTTTGTATAAAAGTTTGATCAAAAGCAGGAGAAGAAGTAATATCAAAGTTATATCCTTTACTTCTATACCACTCATTGTATATTCTATTCATAGTAAAAGATACGATAGTAAGAATATTAGCTTTTAAACTATTAACAGGCCAGGTAGGATATAATTCCGAAGAAGCAACATTACTAATATAATCAACAAATGGAACAGTAATATCCTTATTTGCAGAGTCTGGTGCACCTAAATGAACTGTAATTTCATTAGGTATTACAGGATATCTAATAGCCATACTAACTCTCCAATCCTTTAGGAGTAATATTAATATATTGTATAACAGTAATACTACAACATATAGATATTTTATAGTTTAAATTAATATCTTGAGAAGACCCAGTAGCTTGTAAATTATAATCAGTAAAACTTGGAGCAATCTCATCACTTGAAACTCTTCTAGGAGAAGGTAAGACTATATCATTAATCATACCAGAATAATCAGTTTTACCTTCATAGAAAATAACTCTATAATTACCTATATCTTTAGTAACTTTAATATTAATATTACTAATAGGTAGAGCCTCATTAGCAGCAGTAGCTCTAACTTTTAAATAACCTCTTCCAGGATTATTATTTAAAAATTCTATGAATGAAGGATCATTCTTTAAACTCTCATCATTAAAATACTTTTCTATCATAAACATTCCTCTATAAATTTATATTCTTTAATTAAAAAAATATTCTAGTAGACATGATTTTTATATAATTAGTTTTTGACCAATACTCAAATTATTAGTAGTAAGATTATTTTTTCTTTTTATATTATCAACAGAAGTATTATACTTTTTAGCAATACTATATAAACTATCACCAGATTTAACTATATAAGTAATTTGATTAGGAGGAGTATAGTCTTCTCCATAACATTCTTCAACAATAGTAGTAGAAGGTATTCTAATATTTAATACTTGCCCAATAGATAGAGTAGTATTCTTTAAAGCATTATCGACAATCAAAGTATTAACAGGTATTCCATATTTATTAGAAATACTATATAAAGTATCACCCTTTTTAACAGTATAAGTAGTATAGTTAGGCTTAGTAGTAACACTAAAGTCAGTTTCAGGTATACTTAATTGTTGACCAATAGAAAGATTAGTATTAGTTAAATGATTAAGTTTAATAATCTCATTTACAGTAGTTTCATATACTCTAGCAATACTATATAGACTGTCACCTTTTTTTACAGTATAAGTAAATAATCCATTTGGATTAGTACCTTGCTTATTAGGTATTTTTAATACTTGTCCTACTTGAATATTAGAACTATATAGATTGTTTAATTTAGATATTTCTATTGCTTCAACTCCAAATTGTTTACTAATTCCATATACAGTATCTCCAGATTTAACAATATATTCTTGATACATAATAACCTCCACTAAATTATATGTAAACAAATAAAAAACGATAAATAAATTCTCTAATTTAGAAACTAATATGATAAAATTTATTATAGGTGATAATATGAGAAAAATAATTTTAAATATAACTCCTATAATGTTATTAATAGGAATAATAATAAGTGCTATTGAACTATTTGGAAATTTAAGTGTAGATACATTAACAATAACTAATACTGTTGGACAAGTATTAACTAATTTTTGTGTCCCATTAATAGTATTCTGTTATGTATTAAAAAAAGATGAATCAAATAGCTTGTTTAAAGTTGGATTATTATTAATCTTAATATCTATGATTTTAACAGTAGTAAGAAATCTATTACCATTACACTTATCATCTGATATATATTCATTATTATTTAAGATGGATAAGACAATAAGATATATAATATCGGCATTAAAGTATATAGGTATATTTACATTAATTGAAACAACAGATGAAAAAGCAACACTTGCTAAAACAGGAGCTAATTTGTTTTGTGTTATATATAGTTTATTAAATATTACAATAGTATGGATAGATGCTGAAACACTAAGTGTGATAAGCAAACTATCAAGCCTTAGTTATGATTTTATGGAATTATTAGTAATAGCATTTTTAGCACAGAAACTACTATCTGAAGATGAAGCTGATAATATTAGGAAATATCAACAAGCAAAGAACCCAGAATTAGCACAAACAACTGGATTGAATTATCAAAATCAAGTACAACAACCAGCACAAAATGTACAACCAATGCAAAATGTACCACCAGTACAACCTATGCCACAGCCAATGCCTACAACACCACCGATTACACAAGTACCACAACCTATGCCAGCACCACCTGTACCACAAAATCCACAGCCAATGCAAGGACAAGTACAAACTCCAAATCAGTTATAAAATGAAAAGAATGCTTTTCATTTTTTTTATTATAGTTCATATATTCTATTGAGGTGCTTACATGTTCAATAGAAAAATAGACAAAAGAATTAAAATACTCTTATTCTTTATAATAATAGTATTTGCAATAATAGTATTAAAAGTCCTTTTTATAGAAGTAATAGATTATAATAAATTAAAAGAATTATCAGAGTCTCTTTGGAGTAGAGAATTGCCAATAGAAGCTGATAGAGGAAAAATAACTGATAGAAATGGAAAAATATTAGCAGATAATTTAACAACAACATCTCTAGTATTAATACCAAATCAAATAAAAAATAAAGAAGAAGTAACAACAAATTTAGCTAAGATATTAAATATATCGTATGAAGATATGAAAAGTCATGTCTATAAAGAAACCTCAATCGAAAGAGTCCATCCAGAAGGAAGAAGATTATCATTTGAAATAGCAGATAAGATTAATTCTTTAAAATATGAAGGAGTATACTTAGTAAAAGAATCAAAAAGATACTATCCATATAAAAATTTATTATCCCATTCCTTAGGTTATGTAGGAATAGATAATCAAGGATTATCAGGACTAGAATTACAATATGATAAATATTTAACTGGTACTAAAGGAGCAATAAAATACTACAGTGATGCTAAAGGTAATAAGTTAAATAAACAACAAAAATATATAGAACCAGTAAATGGAATGAATATAAATTTAACTATAGATTTAGATATTCAAATATCTATAGAAAGAGAATTAGACAATATAATAGATATGTTTAGTCCAGATAATGCATTAGCCATTGTAATGGATCCAAAAACGGGAGAAATCTTAGGAATGGGTTCAAGACCAGACTATGATCCAAATAATTATAAAAATTATACAACAGAAGTATTAAGTAGAAATTTACCTATCTGGTCTTCATATGAACCAGGAAGTACATTTAAAATAATTACAATGTCTTCCAGTGTAGAAGAAGGAATAGTAGATTTAGATAAAGATACATTCTATGACTCTGGAAGTGTCAAAGTAGATGGTTCAACTCTAAGATGCTGGAAAGCTGGAGGACATGGACATCAAACTTTTTTAGAAGTATTGCAAAATTCGTGTAATCCAGGCTTTGTTAAGTTAGGACAAATGCTAGGTAAAGAAAGATTATTTAATTATATAAAAAAATTTGGCTTTGGAAATAAAACAGGAATAGACCTAAATGGAGAAGGAACAGGTATTATTTTTGATTTAGATAGAGTAGGAAATGTAGAATTAGCAACAACTGCTTTCGGACAAGGAGTATCAGTAACACCATTACAACAAGTAACAGCAGTATCATCAGTAGTAAATGGAGGATATCTATATAAACCATATATAGTAAAGAGTATTAGCTCTAGTGGAACTAATACAATAATAGAAGAAAGAACAAAAAAGTTAGTAAGAAAAACAATTAGTAGTAATACATCAAAAATAATGAGAAGAGCCTTAGAATATGTAGTAGCTAAAGGTGGAGGAAAATCAGCATATATAGAAGGATATCGAATAGGAGGAAAAACAGGAACAGCTCAAAAAGTAGAAAATGGTAAATACTTAGTAAATAACTATATAATGTCATTTATGGCCATAGTACCCTCTAATGATCCTCAAGCAGTCTTATATTTAGCTATTGATAATCCTAAGAAAACAGCCTTATTATCTAGTTATACTACAACACCAATAGCAAGAAGAATACTATTAGATGTAATAAATGCACTTGATATAGAAAAACAAACAGGAGAAGTAGAGAAAGATTATGAATGGAACGATACAGTAACATATAAAGTACCTAATTGTATAGGTAAAAGTGTAGAAGAAGCCAAAAAACTATTAGTTAATTTTAAGGTAGAATATTCAGGTAGTGGAGAAAAAGTATTAGAACAATCTCCATCTCCAGGAACAAAACATGATGATGGAGGAGTAGTAAAATTGTTATTAGGATAATAAATATTATGTTATAATAAAAATGAAGGTGAAGTAATGGAAATAATTGAGTATAGAGAAGAATATAAAGAAGATTGCAAAGACTTACTAGTAGAACTTGAAGAATATATTGTTTCTATTGATGAAGATAACTTAGATCAAGTAGGAGAACACTATAGAGAAAAAATGCTAGATAATGATTTGGAAGAAATAAACAAAAATAGTGGTAAATGCTTTATAGCAATAGATAATAATAAAGCAATAGGACTAATAATGGGATGTTTAAGAAAATGGGAAGAATCAGATTATCTAGATTATAAATGTCCAAAGACAGGTAAAATTACAGAACTAATAGTAACAAACAAAACAAGAAGTAATGGAGTAGGTAAAGAATTAATGAAGTATATGGAGTCTTACTTAAAAGGATTAGGATGTAAATATATAACAATTGAAGTATTTGCCTATAATGATTCAGCAAAGAATTTTTATAAAAATCGTGGATACCATTCAAGAATGATAGATTTAATAAAGAAAGTAGATGATAATAATGAATAAATTAAAAATACATGGTATATATAAACATTTTAAAGGAGACTATTACTTAGTAGAAGATGTAGCAACACATTCTGAAACTAAAGAAGAATATGTAGTTTATAGAAGATTATATGGAGATGGAAGTCTATGGATAAGGCCTAAAGATATGTTCTTATCAGAAGTAGATCATAAGAAGTATCCTAATGTAAAACAAAAATATAGATTTCAACTACAAAAAATAGAAACGGTAGTAAAATAAAGAGACTAGCTAATAGTCTTTTTTTTATGTATAATATAAAAGAAGCCAAAAAATAACTCTATAGTTAAGCAGTATATGGAGGAGTAGTATGAAAAAATTAATAAATATAGGATTAGATATTGGATCTACTACAGTAAAAATAGTAGCAATGGATTCAAAAAATAATGTTATATATAGTGATTATAAAAGACATTATTCTAATACAAAAAAAACAATTAAAGAATTATTAAAAGAATTTCTACATAAAAATGGAAATAATAATTATACAGTTACATTAACAGGTAGTGGAGCTATAGCATTAGCTAAATTTTTAAATATAGGATTTGTGCAAGAAGTAATAGCTTGTAAAAATGCAGTAGAAGAATACGCACCTACTACCGATGTAGCAATAGAATTAGGTGGAGAAGATGCTAAGATTATTTACTTTGATCAAACAATAGAACAAAGAATGAATGGTTCTTGTGCTGGTGGAACAGGAGCTTTCTTAGATCAAATGGCGGTATTATTAAATACTACAACAGAGGGATTAAATGAATTAGCTGTAAATGGTAAACAAATATATCCAATAGCTTCAAGATGTGGAGTATTTGCAAAAACTGATATTCAACCACTTCTAAATGAAGGAGCAAGGAAAGAAGATATAGCTCTATCTATAATGCAAGCAGTAGTTAATCAAACTATATCTGGACTAGCTTGTGGAAAACCAATAAAAGGTAATGTAATATTCTTAGGAGGACCATTAAATTATTTATCAGCACTAAGAGAAAGATTTATAGATACCTTAGGTTTAAAAGAAAATGAAATAATAGTACCAGAAGATGCAAGACTATTTGTATGTATGGGAGCTATTCTAGATAAAGAAGAAAAGAAAAAGGTAACAGAAGAGCAATTATTAAAGATAATTGATAAAATAGATAAATTCAAAGAAAGTGAATCAGGTACACTAGAAGCATTATTTGAAGATGAAGAAGATTATAAAAAATTCTTAAAAAGACAAAGCAAATATAAAGTAAAAGAAAAAGATTTATCTAGCTATGTAGGAGATGTTTTCGTAGGTATAGATGCTGGATCAACTACAGCTAAAGTAGTAGCAATTGATTCAGAAGGAAATTTATTATATGAAAACTATAAATCTAATGAAGGAACTCCAGTAGACACAGTAAAAGGAATGATTTTAGATTTATATTCTAAATTACCAGAGAAAACAGTTATAAGAAGTTCTGGTTCAACAGGATATGGAGAATTATTAATAAAAACTGCCTTTAATTTGGATATATCTGAAATAGAAACAATGGCTCATTATGAAGCTGCTAATTACTTTCTAGAAGGAGTAGAAAGTATCATAGATATTGGTGGCCAAGATATGAAATACATAAAGATTAAAGATGGAGCAGTAGACTCTATTATGCTTAATGAAGCTTGTTCATCAGGATGTGGATCATTCATTGAAACATTGGCAAAAAGCTTAAATATGAATGTTCATGAGTTTGTAGAACTAGCAGTAAAATCAAAAGAACCAATTGACTTAGGATCACGTTGTACAGTTTTTATGAACTCTAAGATTAAACAAACACAAAAAGAAGGAAGACCTCTAAGTGATATATTTGCTGGACTATCTTATTCAGTAGTAAGAAATGCCTTACAAAAAGTAATGAAAATAAGGGACAATGAAACATTAGGTAAAAAGATAGTAGTTCAAGGAGGAACATTCTTAAATGATGCAGTATTAAGAGCTTTTGAAAAGATTACTAACAAAGAAGTAGTAAGACCTAATATTGCAGGATTAATGGGAGCTTATGGAGTAGCCTTAATCGCTTTAAATAACTATAAAGAATATGAAGATCAAGACGTTAGAAGTAGTATTTTAACAAAAGAAGAAATAGAAGATTTAAAAATAAAGACATCTCATACAAGATGTGGAAGATGTCAAAACAATTGTGCATTAACAGTTAATATGTTTAATAAAAGAGTATTTATTTCAGGAAACAGATGTGAAAGAGGTAGTGGAAATAATGGAAGTAATAGTACATTACCTAATATGTATCAATGGAAGTATGAAAGAGTATTTGACTATACTCCAATAGATAATCCAAAAAGAGGAGAAATAGGAATACCTAGAGTACTTAATATGTATGAAGATTATCCATTATGGTTTACTATTCTTTCTAATCTAGGATTTAAAGTAGTTCTATCAGATCATTCTAATCATAAGTTATATGAAAAAGGAATAGAATCAATGCCATCTGAGTCAGCTTGTTATCCAGCAAAGTTAGTACATGGACATATTATGAATTTATTAGATAAAGGTGTTAATACAATATTCTATCCATGTATAATGTTTGAAATGGAAAAATTTAAAACAAGTGATAATAATTATAATTGTCCAATAGTTCAATCATACTCAGAAGCCATAAAGTTAAATGTTGAAGATTTAGAAACTAGAAAGATTAAATATATAAATCCTTTCTTACCATTAGAAGAAAAAGCTTTATTAAAAAGATTCTTAGAATTAGAGGAATTTAAAGAATATGATTTTACTAAAGAAGAATTAGAAAATGCTATTAAAGAAGGATTCAAAGAACAAAGAAAATATAAAAGAGAAGTTCGTAAAAAAGGTGAAGAATTCTTAAAATGGGTAAATGAACATAATGAAAAGGCCATAGTACTAGCTGGTAGACCATATCATTTAGATAAAGAAGTAAATCATGGAATAGATACTATGATTAATTCATTAGGATTAGCAGTATTATCAGAAGATTCAATATGTCATTTAAGTAATCTAGAAACAAAATTAAGAGTAGTAGACCAATGGTCATATCACTCTAGAGTATATAATGCTGCAGATGTAGTATCTCGTTATCCAAATCTAGAATTAGTTAATTTAAATTCCTTTGGATGTGGATTAGATGCCATAGTAACAGATCAAACAGAAGAAATATTAAAGTATAATAATAGACTATATACAACAATAAAAATAGATGAAATTAATAATCTAGGAGCAATAAAAATAAGAATAAGATCCTTAGTAGCTTCTATGAATAAGAGACTAAAAGATTATAAATATAAACCATACACTTATAATAAAAATATCTTTAAGAAAGAAGATAAAAAACATACAATTCTTTTCCCAGATATGTCTAGTGCTCATTTTAAAATGTTTGAAGCAGTATTAAAAAGCGAAGGTTATAATGCCGTATATTTAAATAAAACAACTAATGATACAGTAGAAACTGGATTAAGATATGTTAATAATGATAGTTGTTATCCTGCTATATTAGTAACAGGACAACTAATACATGAATTACAAAGTGGAAAGTATGATTTAGATAATACAAGTGTAATAATTACTCAAACAGGTGGAGGATGTAGAGCAACTAACTATATAGGACTAATTAGAAAAGCATTAAGAGATGCAGGCTTAGAAAAAGTATCTATCCTATCATTAAATATGAGTGGACTAGAAAAAGAACAAGCATTTAAAATAACTCCATCACTATTAAATAAAATACTTCAAGCAGTAGTATATGGAGACTTATTGATGAAGTTATTATATGCAACACGTCCATATGAAGTAGTAAGTAATTCTACAAATGAGTTATATGAAAAATGGCAACATATATGTAGAGTAGCTGTAAGAAAAGGTAGCTTTAGAGAATTTAGAGATAATATAAATCAAATTGTAGAAGACTTTAAAAATCTAAAGATTAAAAAACAAAATAAGCCTAGAGTAGGAATAGTAGGAGAAATATTAATAAAGTATAATTACTTTGGAAATGATTACTTAGTAGATAAATTAGAAAAAGAAGGAGCTGAAGCAACAGTTCCAGAATTAATGGGATTTGTAAAATATTGTGCCTATAATGGAATGATAAAAGAAAAATTATTAAAGACATCTAAAGTATCATCATTTATAAATCATCAAGTATTAAACTTTATAGATTTTTATGAAAGACCAGTAAAGAAAGCCTTACAAGGTACAAGATATAGACAAGTAACTAATATATATGAATTATCAAAAAATGTAGAAGGAATTATTTCTACCGGTAATCAAACTGGAGAAGGCTGGTTCCTAACAGCTGAAATGGTAGAATTGATGAAAGATGGAATTAATAATATTGTTTGTGTACAACCATTTGCTTGTCTACCAAATCATATAGTTGGTAAATCAGTAATTAAAAGAATTAGAAATATCTACAAAGATGCTAATATAGTTGCAATAGACTATGATCCAGGAGCATCTCATACGAATCAAACTAATAGAATAAAACTAATGCTTACAGTAGCTAAAGAGAATTTAGAAAAAGCACAAAAATAATGTGCTTTTTTTGTTTATAGATAAAGTATATGATAAAATAATAATATAATGGAGAGAAAAATGAAAAAGAAAAATGTAAATATAGATGAGTCAACTTTAGAGTTAGAAAAAAGAGTAAGAAAAAAACAAATAATAAATGTCTTAACATTAGTACCTTTAGTAATTATAGGAGCAGTAATAGAAACATTTATATCAAAAACACCTGAAATAAGTAGAGAAGTAGATAATAACAAAAATGTAAATGTTAAGAAAAAAAGAAAAAAACAAGAGCAACCAGAAGAAAAGAAAAAAGATAATAAACAAGTAATAGATAAAAAACAATATAAAAAGATAGAACCAAAAAAAGAAGTAAAATATACAAAGGAAGAAGAAAAGAAATTAGAAGAAAAAATAACTAAAGTAAAAGATAAAAAACTAATAGAAGAATATGAAAATAAATTAAAAGATATTCGTATAAAACTAAGAAATTATTATTATGAAGAAGATATAATTAATGAAATAAAAGAAATAGAAAACTCTCCATCAAGAAAGAATTTAGACAAGTTAAATAAAATAATTGATAAACTAGATGAATTTAAAAATAATATTAAAACTGATGAAATAGTAGAAAAAGA
Organism: Bacilli bacterium; assembly: GCA_017519965.1. Next base: position 2,570 of record JAFWRK010000039.1, on the reverse strand, counting down.
ATCTAATTATATAAGTGTGCTAGTAGAAGAAGATATTGAAAAAATTATTAATGATAAAAAGAATAATAAAATCATAAATAATATTAATGACAAAGTAGAAGAAATCAAAGAATATGAATCAATAATAAAAGAAAGTATTGAGAAAGAAAAAGAAAAATATGAAGAAGATAAAATAGAAGAAATAAAAGAGAAAAAACAAAACATAAAAAAACATTTTAATGAATTAATTAAATTTCAAAATGAACAAGATCTTAATCTTAAAAATACAAAAGAAAAAATTAAAAAAGAAGTTAATAATTTAGATATTAAAAGAATACAATTAAGTGGAATAGCTATCGGAACTTCTCTAACATTAAATAAAGTAAAAAAACAAATGACTATTCCAGGAGTAAGAAGTGGTAAAAAGTTATTTAACTTTTTAACAATAGGTTTATATTATTTAGGACTAATAAATTTAGTAAAACCAATAAATAAAAAATATAAAAGTATAGAAATAGAAGATTATTCAAAAGATATAGAATCTAATCTAAAAGAAATAGATAAAGTATTAAAAGATATTGACAAAACAACAGATAAGATTGATAAAGTATTAAATAAATTGAAAAAAGATTATAAAGAATTAGAAAATAGTAAAGAATTTATAAAAATAGTCAATGATTTAGAAGAAATGAAAAAACAATTAGAAGAAAAGCAATATGAAATAGAAAAAATAAAAGAGCAAGAGATGAAAAAACAACTAAATAATGACAAAGTATATAAATTAAATTAGTTTACAATTAAATAATGTAAAGTTTCGTATAAAGATAAATCAATAAAATCATTTATGATATAATGAACCTTGAACGGAGGAATAAAATGTTACTACTAACAAAAGCTATTTTTGCTATAATGTTAGGTTTTTTATCATCTGCTTTATTAGGATTATTTTTAGTTCCTATATTAAGAAAGTTTAGAGTTGGACAAAAAATTAGTATATTTGTTGGTGAAGCACATAGAAAAAAAGAAGGTACACCAACTATGGGTGGATTAATATTTATTATTCCAACTGTTTTAGTAACTCTAGCATTAATTTTTACAGGAAAAGTTTCATATACATCTAATCTAGGAATAGTTTTATTAGTATTTATAGGATATTCCTTAATAGGATTTTTAGATGATTATTTATCTATAAGAAAAGCTGACAATGAAGGACTAACAACATATCAAAAGTTATTTTTACAAGTCTTAATTGCTATAGGATTTTTCTACATATATATGCGTAGTGGAGGACAAACTAGTTGGGTAGTTGGAACACTCCATATAGATTTAGAATTAGGTTGGCTATATGGACTAGCAATACTATTTGTTTTAGTAGGAGCTAGTAATGCCGTAAATCTAACAGATGGTTTAGATGGATTAGCAGGAGGACTAGCAGCCATAGCTCTAATAGCATATAGTTTAATATCATTAACAGTTGGATTTGAAGAAATAGGATTATTTAGTTTAATATTAGTTGGATCTATAGTAGGGTTCTTAGTATACAATACTCATCCAGCTAAGATATTTATGGGAGATACTGGATCATTAGCATTAGGAGCAGCAATGGGAGCAATAGCAATTCTAACTCATAGAGAATTAACTCTCCTAGTAGTTGCAGGAATATTTATAATAGAAACCTTAAGTGTTATACTACAAACATTCTGGGTAATAGTATTCCACAAAAAATTATTCTTAATGACACCAGTACACCATCATTTTGAAAAACTAGGATGGGAAGAAACAGATATAGTAAAATTATTCTGGGTATTAGGATTAATTTTAGCAATGGCTGGAATAATATTTGGAGTATGGTTATAAAGAAGAGAAATCTTCTTTTTTTATTTATGATAAGCAAAATAAATGATATACTAATAATAGGAGGGTAAAAGATGAAAGAAAATGCATGGAATAAGTACAATGAAAAAGAATTAGAAGAATTAGAAACAATTTGTAATGATTATAAGTATTACTTAACTAAATGTAAAACAGAAAGAGAAGCTACAAAAGAAATTATTCATAGAGCAAAAAACTCTGGTTTTAAAAACTTAGAAGATTATATAAAAGATAATACTAGTATAAAAGCAGGAGATAAAATATATGTAAATAATCATGATAAAGCAGTAGCTTTATTTGTGATTGGAGAAGAAGATATTTCTAAAGGAATGAATATATTAGGAGCTCATATAGATTCACCTAGATTAGATTTAAAAGCAATGCCATTATATGAAGATAGTGGATTTGCTTACTTTGATACTCACTATTATGGAGGAATAAAAAAATATCAATGGGTAACCCTACCTTTAGCTCTTCATGGAGTAGTAGTAAAAAAAGATGGAACTAAAATAGATGTAAATATAGGAGAAGATGCAAGAGATCCAGTAGTAGGAATAACTGATTTACTTCCTCATCTAGGAAAAGAACAATTAAAGAAGACTGCTGATGTAGTAATAGAAGGAGAAAATCTAGACGTCTTAGTTGGAAGTAAAGAATTAAAAGATAAAGAAAAAGATAAAGTAAAAGAAAATATTTTAAAGATATTAAAAGAAAAATAT
>JAFWRK010000038.1 GCA_017519965.1 Bacilli bacterium | reverse complement strand
TAAGACAGTAGAGGAACTAGAAAAAATGTCATTATCTAAATTAGAAGAATTAGCAAATGATAATGGTGGATTTGTTTTAGATTATAAAACACCAGAAGCTGACAATTATAAATATGTTGGTGAAGGATACGTTAATATGGATTATCCAGAAGGTAAATATGATATCCTATTTACTTATAAAGGTAAACTAGCATATTTCATTAATGTTAACTTAACAAAAGAACCAACAGAATAACAAATAAGCTCCAGTTTTGGAGCTTTTAAAATGCTCGGAAGATTAAGATATTACGATTTGCCATATGTCCAGGTAACCTTTATTAATAATAGTAATAATACTATTTGCAACACTATATAAATAATATAAATTTAGACAGATTAGTACAAAATCTGCCTTTTTTATGCTATAATCTTAATGATTTTAAAAAGGAGTTGATCCAAATGAATGAAAATAAAATAATTCAATGGTATCCTGGTCATATGGCTAAGACTAAGAGACAAATTAGTGAACAATTAAATCTTATAGATATTGTTTATGAAGTAGTTGATGCTAGAATGCCTTTATCTAGTAAGATAGCTGATATTGATGATTTAATTAAAGATAAACCTAGAATATTGGTTATGACTAAATATGATTTATGTGATAAAGAAGAAACTGATAAGATTATAAAGTATTATGAATCTATTGGTTATAAAGTAGTTCCTGTAGATTTAATGAATAATTCTAATATGAATAATCTATTAAATGTTACTGAGTCAATTATGAAAGAAGAAAATAAAAAAAGACTTGATAAAGGTCTTAAAGAAAGAAATGGTAGAGTTTTAATAGTTGGAGTACCTAATGCAGGTAAATCTACATTAATTAATAGATTAGTTGGTAAAAAAAGTGTAGGTGTTGCTAATACTCCTGGATTTACTAAAACTCTAAGCTGGATAAGAATTAATAAAGACTTAGAGTTATTAGATTCTCCTGGAATACTATGGCCTAAGTTTGAAGATCAAGAACAAGCACATATTTTAGCCAGCTTTTCATCTATTAAAGAAGATATACTAAATATAGATGCTATTGCTATATTTATAATTAATAAATTACATGAGTTATATCCTAAACTTCTAGAAGAAAGATATGGAGTTACTGATATAGATGAAGATTATATAGAAGTATATGATACTATAGCTAAGAAAAGAGGAGCTCTTACTAGAGGTGGAGTTGCTGATTATGAAAAAGTATCTAATATAATTGTTAATGATTTAAAGAATGGTTATATAGGAAAAGTTACTTTTGACAGATTAAAATAAAATTCTATTTATATAGAATTTTTCTTTTTGACTTTTTTAAAAAATTAATATATATTTTCTTTGTGGTAAGGTGAAATTATGACAAAAAAAGAAATAGAAAGTATTGATAATTATAAATATGAAAGAGAATTAAGAGATAAAGGTATTACATTAATAGCTGGTGTTGATGAAGTAGGACGTGGTCCTTTAGTAGGGCCTGTAGTAGCAGCTTGTTGTATTTTACCTTTAGACTTTAATTTAGATGGTTTAACTGATTCTAAAAAATTAAGTGAGAAGAAAAGAGATTATTTTTTTGATGAGATAAAAAAACAAGCTATTTCTTATGGAATTGGTATTATATCTGAGAAAAAAATAGATGAAGTGAATATTTATGAAGCTACTAAATTAGCTATGAAGGAAGCTATTAATAATATGAGTGTTAAACCTGAACATATTTTAATAGATGCTATGCCACTTGATTTAGATATTCCTACTACATCTATTATTAAGGGTGATTTAAAGAGCATTACTATTAGTGCTGCTTCTGTATTAGCAAAAGTAACTAGAGATAGAATGTTAGTTGAATTAGATAAAAAGTATCCTATGTATGATTTTAAAAATAATAAAGGTTATCCAACTAAGAAGCATTTAGAAGCTATTGAAAAGTATGGTGTTTTAGATGAACATAGAAGAAGTTATGGACCAGTAGCAGATTTTTTAATAAAACAAGAAAAATTATTTTGAAAATGTAAATTAACAGAATAATATAATAATAGATACTTGACAAAGAGTTAATTTGCATGTATAAATTTTTCATTGAAAGGGATTGATTTAATGCATAAATATTTGGTTATTGTAGAAAGTCCAAGTAAAAGTAAAACTATAGGTAAATACTTAGGTAATGATTATAAAGTAGTATCCTCTAAGGGACATATTCGTGATTTAGCAACTACTGGTACTTATGGTTTGGGTGTTGACATAGAAAATGGTTTTAAGCCTAACTATATACCTATTAAGGGTAAGAGTGGAGTAATTAAAGAATTAAAGAAAGATGTTAAGGATAGTGAACTTGTTTATCTAGCAAGCGACCCTGATCGTGAAGGAGAGGCTATCGCATGGCATCTAAAAGATACATTAGGTATTAAAGATAAAAATTATAAACGTGTTTTATTTAATGAAATTACTCATGATAAAGTAGTTGAAGCTATAAATAATCCTACAGTTATTGATGATAATTTAGTTAAATCTCAAGAAACTCGTAGAATATTAGATCGTATTATTGGATTTAGACTATCAAAATTATTACAGAGTAAGATTGGTGCTAAAAGTGCTGGTCGTGTACAAAGTGTTGCTTTAAAACTTATTGTTGATAGAGAAGATGAGATTAATAAATTTACTCCTGAAGAATATTGGACCATTACTGCTCAATTTCCAGAATATGAAGCTGTTTTATTTAAATATAAAGATGATGAAATTGAACTTCATTCTAAAGATGAAGTTGATGTTGTTTTAGATAGATTAGGTGAAAAGTATGTAGTTGAAAGTGTCGAAGCAAAAGAGAAAGCTCGTAAGAGTAAAATGCCTTTTATTACTTCAACACTTCAACAAGAAGCATCTACTAAATTAGGTTTTAGTGCTAAAAAAACTATGAGTATTGCACAAAAACTATATGAAGGTATTGATTTAGATGATGAGACAGTTGGTTTAATTACTTATATGAGAACTGATTCTGTAAGACTTAGTGATGATTTTGTAAAACCAGCGATGAAATATATTGAAGAGAAATATGGTAAAGAGTATTTAGGTTTTGTTAAGACTAGTAAAAAGACTGAAAATGTTCAAGATGCTCATGAAGCTATTAGACCTACAAGTGTTAAGAGAGATCCTCTAAAGATTAAAAAACATTTAACAAGTGATGAATTTAAATTATATTCATTAATATTTAAACGTACATTAGCTAGTCTTATGGCTGATGCTAAAGTTAATCAAACTACAATTATTTTAGATAATAATGATTATAAGTTTAAGGCAACAGGTCAAGAAATGTTATTTGATGGATATTTAAAAATATATATTGATTATGAATCTAGTGAAGATAAGATTCTTCCTAAAGTTGGAGAAAAGGAAGAAGCTATTTCAATTGGTTTAAACCCTGAACAACATTATACTAAACCTCCAGCTAGATATAGTGAAGCTAAATTAATTAAAGAATTAGAAGAATTGGGTATAGGTAGACCTTCTACATATGCTACTATTATGGATACAATTAGAGATCGTGGATATGTTACTATGGAGGATAAAAAGTTTGTACCTACTGAAATTGGTTTTGAGACTACTAAAAAGCTTCAAGAATTCTTTAGTGACTTGATAAATGTGGAATATACTAGAGATATGGAAGAAGAATTAGATTTAATTGCTGATGGTAAACTTGTTTGGAATGATGTATTGGATAAGTTTTATAAATTATTTGAGCCTAGAGTTAAAGATGCTTTTACTGATATGGAGAAGAAAGCTCCTGAAGAGACTGGGGAAGTTTGTCCTGAATGTGGAAGTCCTTTAGTTAAACGTAAAGGTAAATTTGGAGAATTTGTAGCTTGCAGTAATTATCCAACTTGTAAGTACATAAAGAAAGAAGAAAAAGAAGTAGTTGAAATATGTGATTGTCCTAATTGTAAAGGTAAGATTGTTGAAAAAAGATCACGTAAAGGAAAACTATTCTATGGATGTTCTAACTTTCCTAAATGTAAAACAGCTTATTGGGATAAACCTACTGGAGAATTATGTCCAGAATGTAATAAGCTTTTATTAGAAAATAAAGATGGAAAAGTTAAATGTTCTGAATGTGAATATGAGAAGTAATAGTACTTCTCTTTTTGTTTGTATATTTGATTTTTTGCTTATTTTATGGTATAATATGTCAAACAATGGGGGTAGGTATGTATGAATAATTACTATTTAGTTGCTAGAGATATAGATACTAATAAAATTTCTGTTTTAGAGTTAAATAGAAAGTGGTATTTTAAAAACAGTAATGACTTTTATAGTAGAGCTAATTCTTTAGAAGCAATAGATCTTATTACCACTAGATTTAATAATAAAGAAGATATGATTAAACAATTATCTTCTCATGGATATATTAATGGTTCTAACTATGATATTTTTATTGCTAGTAAATATAAAAGAGGTAATGAAGAAAAAATTAAAGTACAAGAAGTTATTTATAATATCAATAAAGATAGAGTTGATGGTTTAAGAAATATAGCTTATGAGAGTTTAACTAAAGGATTAAAACAATCAACTGATAATAAATCTGATAATGATATATTACTTTTTAAATTTGTTAATAAGATGTTTTATAAAGATGATTATAGAAGAGTAGTTCAAGAAGGATTAACTGGAATTCCTAAAGTTGTAACTAATTTATATAAAAATATTGAGTCTTGTGATAAAGCTCCTCATTATATTAAGAAATTTCATCCTAATGTAATGATTAATTATGGAGTTTCTAGATCAATTGTTGACTCTTTAAATAGATATGATGAATTAGGTAATTCTATAAGTAGTCATGTTAACTATTATAATAAGAATGCTAAGGATAGAGCTTCTATTAAAGAACAATTATTATTGATTTGTGATAAGAACTATGTTCCTGGATTAAATATTAATACTAATAATAATTTAATAGAAGGTCAATTATCTTTATTTGATAATAGTATTAATAATGATATATCTAAAGATGAAAAATTATCTTATGTAATGTCTAATATTAAAAAGGTAAAATATAAAGATTTAAAAAAAGAAAATAAAAAAATATATTTAAATGATATTTATAATTATGATATGGACAATGAACAATTAAAAGTAATTAATAAAGGTTTACCTACTACTTTATTAAATAATATTTATCTTTATAGTTTTCATAAATCTAAATTAGAAGCATGTACTGATAATTATTGGGACGCTAATACATTATCTGAAGATATTGATGGAGATTTAAGAGATATTAGATATAATTTAAGAAAAGATGAGACTTTAAATAGAGCTTATAATTATTTTTTAGTGTATAATAACATTAAGAAAAATAATTGTGAGGTGGAGTCTTATCAAAAGAGAAGAAATAAAAAATAGTTATTTAGATTATTTAAAATATCAAAAGAATTACTCTGATTACACAGCTTTAAATTATTCTAGTGATATAGATGAATTTTTTACTTTTTTAGATAGTGAAATAATTGATTTTCTTGATATAACATATGATGAAATAAGATTTTATCTTATGAAGTTAAAAGAGAAAAATGATAAAAATATTTCTATTGATAGAAAGTTGTCTTCATTACGAGGTTTTTATAAATTTTTAGCTAATGAAGGATATGTTAAGTCTAATCCTTTTTCATTAGTTAGTGGTCCTAAGAAAGATAAAAAATTACCTAGATATTTTGAATATAATGAATTAGAAGAATTATTTAATGTACCTGATTTAAGTACTCCTATAGGTAAAAGAGATAGACTATTACTTGAAATGTTATATGCTACAGGTGTACGTGTAGGAGAACTTGTTAGTATTAAAGTAAAAGATATTGATTTAAGTAATAAGACTATTCTTATATTAGGTAAAGGTAATAAGGAAAGAATTGTATCATTTGGAGAATATTGTTATGATTCATTAACTGATTATTTAGATAATGGATATAATGAGTTAAATATAAAGCATGAAGATTATTTATTTATTAATAATAATGGTGGAGTACTAACTGAAAGAGGAGTAAGATATATTCTTGATAAGATTATTAAACAAACAAGTATTCAAAAAAGTATTTCTCCACATATGATTAGACATAGTTTTGCTACTCATTTATTAAATGAGGGATGTGACTTAATAACTGTCCAAAAACTATTAGGTCATGAGAGTATAAAAGCTACTCAAATATATACTCATGTAACAACTGATAGGTTAAAAGAAGTGTATTATCACTCTTTTCCTAGAGCTAAAATAGAAGATAAGGACAAATAAGTCCTTTTTTTTATTACTTTTTCTTTAAAATTAAAGTATTATTAGATATAATAATGTTATTCGGGGAGATACGTTAAAAGATTGGTACATCTCTTTTTATAGTATTTTTCTTTCGAATTATATTAATAGAGGTGATTAAACATGAAAGGTAAAAACAAAAAGAAGAAAGTAATATTATCTACTGTAATTTTATTTTTAATTACTGTTGTTATTTGTTACTTGTTTGTACCACTTTTTTCTAGTTTAAAATTTGGTTTAGACTTACAAGGTGGTTTTGAAATATTATATAAGGCAGAATCAATTGATGGGTCAAAAATGACTCAAGAAAAAATGACTTCTACTTATAAGACATTATCTAAAAGAATTGATTCATTAGGAGTTAGTGAACCAGAAATAGTTTTAGAGGGTAGTAATAGAATAAGAGTTAAGTTAGCTGGTGTTACTGATCCTGAATCAGCAAGAACTCAATTATCTACAGTTGCTACATTATCTTTTAGAGATGTTGATGATAATCTACTTATGACTAGTGATGTACTTAGCTCAGGAGTAGCTGCAAGAGTTGGACAAGATAATTCTGGAAATCCTGCTGTTGCATTAAGTATTAAAGACAAAGATAAGTTTTATGATGTTACAAATACTATAAGTCAAAAATCTGATGGTAATAATATGATTGTTATCTGGTTGGATTATAATGAAATGACTGATAGTTTTTCAAAAGAAAAAGGTACTTGTGGAACAAGTGGTTCTAATTGTTTAAGTGCTGCTACTGTATCACAAGGATTTGCAAGTGATGTAATTATTCAAGGTAGTTTTACTAGAGATGAAGTTCAAAACTTAGTTGATTTAATTAATTCTGGTAGTTTACCTAGTAAATTAACTGAAATATCATCTAATACAGTTGGAGCATCATTTGGTGATCAAACATTACAAAAAACATTAGTAGCAGGTATCATTGGTGTAGTTGCTATAAGTGCAATCTTAATATTAATTTATCATTTTGCTGGATTAATATCTTCTATTGCAATGATTATCTATGCATTCTTAGTATTCTTAGTATTCTGGGTTGTTGGTGGTGTATTAACTCTTCCTGGAATTGCTGCTTTAGTTTTAGGTATAGGTATGGCAGTTGATTCAAATGTTATTACATTTTCTAGAATTAGAGATGAATTATATAATGGTAAAAGTTTATCTTTAGCATTTAAAGAGGGATCTAAATCTAGTTTTAGTGCAATAATAGATTCTAATATTACTACTTTATTAGTAGCAGTTATTATGTTTATATTAGGAGAATCTTCTATTAAAGGTTTTGCTACTGTATTAATTATTACAGTTATTGTTACTATGTTTACAATGGTATTCTTAACTAGAAAACTATTAAATATGTTTATTAAAACTGGATATTTTGAAGATAAGACTAGATTATTTATAAATGTTAAAAAAGAAGATATTCCAGATGTTAGCAAAAATGAAAAAGCTAAGAAGATACCATTTGCTGGTGTTAACTTCTTTAAATATAAAAAAGTATGTTATGCAGTTTCTATTTTATTAATCCTTTTTGGTGGAGTTATGTTTGCATCTAAAGGATTTAACTTAGGAATTGATTATAAAGCTGGAACAAATATAACTATTATTAGTGATGAGAAGATTACTAAAAAAGATTTAGTTGAAGATTTTAAAAACTTTAATTTAAAGACATCTTCAATTCAAATTACTGATTCTGAAACAGATGTTAGAATTGATAAATCTTTAGAAGGTGATCAAGTAAAAGAAATCAATAAATATTTAGAAACTAAATATGATGCTAAAGTAAATATTGGAGTTGTATCTAACTTAGTTGCAAAAGAGTTAGTTAAGAATGCAATTATTTCTGTATTATTTGCTTTAATTGGTATTATTATTTATATCTCATTAAGATTTAAATTTAGTTATGCCTTTGGTGGAGTAGTTGCTTTAGTACACGATGTTTTAGTTATAGCTAGTTTATTTGCTTTATTTAGATTAGAGGTTGCATCTATGTTTATAGCTGCTATACTTGCTATAATTGGATATTCTATAAATGATACTATTGTTTCTTTTGATAGGATTCGTGAAAACTTAGCTAATATTGATGATAAAAAACTAACTAAAGAAAAATTAGAAGAAGTAGTAAATAAGAGTATTGCAGATACATTTACAAGAACTATTTATACTTCACTTACAACATTAGTACCTATTATTGCTTTAATGGTTTTAGGTAGTAAAGAAATATTTAACTTTAATATAGCAATGTTAATTGGTGTAATTGCTGGTACTTATTCATCAATCTTTATAGCTTCTACTATATTTATGTTTATAGAGTCTAAGAATATTGGTAAACCTAAAAAAATAAAAAGAATATATACTGATGAGTATGAAGAAAAGAAGATAAAGGGAGTTAACTGTTAGGAAGGAGATGGGTTCCTTGTCTAAGTCTAAAAATGAAATTACAATTGATGATATAATCGCAAGTGCTAAAAAGTATATTGATAATGATGAGCAACTTGATGTTATTAAACAAGCTTATATTTTTGCTAAAGATAAGCATGAAGGACAATTACGTAAGAGTGGGGAACCTTATATCTACCATCCTATGAATGTTGCTCTCATTCTAACTAGCATTTATGCTGATTATGAAACTATTTCTGCAGGATTACTTCATGATGTATTAGAAGATTGTGACTGTACTGCAGAAGAGATGGAAAAAGAATTTGGTAGTACCATTACTAAGTTGGTACAAGGTGTAACTAAGTTATCAAAAATTCATTTTTCTACAGAAAATGAATATTTAATAGATTATTATAAAAAAATAATTGTAGGTATGAGTGAAGATGTTCGTGTTATTATTATTAAACTCGCTGATCGTCTTCACAACTTACGTACATTATGGGCTATACCTGAGGATAGACAAAAAGTAAAAGCTAAAGAAGCGTTAGAGATACTTGCTCCTATAGCTCATCATTTAGGTATACATAAAATAAAATCTGAAATGGAAGACTTATCACTTAGATATTTAAAGCCAGAAGTATTTTATGATATAGCTGAAAAATTAAATAAGACAAAACTTGAAAGAGATAAATATGTTTATGAAATGCAACAAGAAGTAAGTGATTTATTAAATGAACATCATATTCCTCATGAGATAAAAGGTAGAGCTAAATGTATTTATAGTATTTATAATAAATTAGATAAAGGTAAGAAATTTAGTGAAATATATGATTTACTTGCTTTAAGAATTTTAGTTCAAACAGAGCAGGAATGTTATTTAGCTTTAGGTATAATACATTCTAAATTTAGACCTTTACCTAAACGTTTTAAAGATTATATTGCTATGCCTAAACCTAATATGTATCAATCTCTTCATACAACTGTTTTTGGAATTGGTGGAGATTTATTTGAGATACAAATACGTACTCATGAGATGGATGAAGTAGCTGAAAATGGTATTGCAGCTCATTGGTCTTATAAAGAAAATAAAGGCTCAAATACTAATGCTAATTTAACAAGTACTACAGAACAAAAATTACAATTCTTCAAATCTATAATTGATTTAAATAAAGATAATATGAATAGTGAAGAATTTGTTAATAGTGTTAAAGATGAAGTATTAAATAATAATATATATGTTTTTACTCCTAAGGGTGATGTTATTGAATTGCCTAAGGGAGCAACTCCTTTAGATTTTGCTTATAAGATTCATACAAAAGTTGGTGAAACTACTGTAGGAGCTATTGTTAATAATAATATAGTTCCACTTAACTATGAATTACAGAATAATGATATAGTTAAGATTAATACTAATAAGAGTTCTACTCCTTCAAAAGAGTGGATTAACATGGTAAAGAGTACTGCAACAAAAAATAAAATTAAACAATTCTTTACTAAGAATGATAGAGATATTTATATAGAACGTGGTAAATACTCTTTGGAAAAAGAATTACGTAAGAGAAAACTTGCTTTTGCTGATTTCTTTACTGAAGAGAATATTAAAAAAATATGTAGTTCTATAAAAGTAGAAAACTTAGATGAGATTTATTTAGCTGTTGGTAATGGTAAAGCTACTACTAGTGGAGTAATTAATATAATAGATAAAATACAAGAAGTTAGTGCTCCTAAGGTGGTTAAAGTAACACCTAAGAATATTGATGCCGACATAATAGTTAGTGGCATAGATAAAATTAAAGTTAATTTAGCTAATTGTTGTAATCCTGTGTTTGGAGATGAAATAATTGGGTATATTACTAAAGGAAATGGTATTACTGTTCATAGAATGAATTGTCATAATCTATCTATGTTAGAGGATAGATGTGTAGATGTTAGTTGGAATAGTAATACTAATAAGAGATATCTAACATGTTTATTAGTTACTACTAAAGATAGAGATAATCATATGGCTGATTTAATTCAATCAATTTCTTTATTCAATGTTTCTGTAGATGGAGTTAAAACTCTTAGTCAAACAGATAAAACAATCTATCAAGTTGAATGTTTTGTTACTGGTATTGATCAACTATCTAAAATAATATTAGGTCTTGAAAAGATATCTTATATTGAGAAGATTGAGAGGGTATTTAGATGAGAGTATTAGTTCAAAGAAGTGGAAAAGCTTCCTGCACTGTTGATGATAACATTACTGGTAAAATTGATTCAGGATTAGTTCTATTGGTAGGTTTTACTGAAGGAGATAATCTAGAAAAAATATCTAATTTAGCTAGAAAAGTAGTTAACTTAAGAATATTTCCTGATGAAAATGGAGTAATGAATCTTAGTATTTTGGATTTTGGTGGTAGTATCTTATCAATTTCTCAATTTACTTTATATGCAGATACACAAAAAGGAAATAGACCTAGTTATGTTAAAGCTTTAGGTGGAGAAGAAGCAAATAAGTTATATGATTTATTTAATGAAGAATTAAGAAAGTACGTAAAAGTAGAAACAGGTTCTTTTGGTGCAGATATGAATATATCTCTTACTAATATAGGGCCAACTACTATATTACTAGAGAGGTAGTATATGTCTAAAAAGTTGAATTATAGTTTAATAAATTTAGCAGCTTTGATGTTACTTTTATATATAGGTTTTTCTAATATAAATTTATGGTTGGGTTTAATAGGAAAAGTATTATCTGTTATGGCACCTTTTATAATAGGATTTGCTTTTGCTTATGCATTAACTCCAATAGTATCTTATTTAGTTAGTAAAGGAATTCCTAAGAATTTTGCTGTTACAATTGTGGTAATTGGTATAATATTGTTAATAGTAGGTTTGTTATATTTAACACTACCTCTTATTTATGATCAATTAGATTCTTTTACTAATGGACTCTTGAGTTTCTTGAATAATATTGATACTAGATTTAATGTAAATTTAGGTTCTTTTGAATTAAGACTAACTGATTATTTAGAAAATATATTAAATGATATTGGAGCTGTTACAACATCTTCTTCAATAAATATAATTGGTAAATCATTTGGATTCTTTGGTAAATTAATAGTTGGATTTGTAGGATTTATTTATTTCTTAGCTGATATGAAAAAAATTCGTTTATGGGTAAAACAATTTCTTATTAGTTATAAGAAGAGATTATTTGAATATATTAGATGTATTGATACTGAGATTAGTAATTATTTAAAAGGTTTATTAATATTTATGATTATTCAGTTTTTTGAATATAGTATATTATTCTTTGTAGTTGGTCATCCTAACTGGTTAATACTTGGAATACTTGCATGTATTACAACTATTATTCCATATTTTGGTGGATTAATTACTAATATTATTGCTATACTTACTGCCACTGTTGTATCATTACCTTTAACTATTAGTACTATAATAATATGTTTAATTTTCCCTCAGTTAGATGGATATGTAATTTCTCCTAGAATATATGGTAAGACAAATAATGTAAATCCATTAATAACTATTATGGTTGTATCAGTAGGTGGTACATTATTTGGACCTATTGGTATTATTATTGCATTACCTACATATTTGTTAATTAGAACTACTTATAATTTCTTTAAGAAGGACTTAAAAAAAGGTATAAATAAAGTTAAAGAAGCTATTTAGCTTCTTTTTTATTTAATTTTTTTATGTTATTATTAAATAGGATAGAGTAGTTATGGTGGGATAAATATGAAGAAGAATAATAATGGTTTTACAATGGTAGAGTTATTAGCTGTTATAGTTATTCTTGGAATACTATCAGTTATATCTATTGCTGCTATACAAGGAGTTTTAGCAAAGGCTAGAAAGCAGTACTATGTTACACAGAAAAATAATATGATAATGGCTGCACAGAGTTACTTAAATGCTAATAAAAGATACGCTCCTAAAGTAAGTGGTCAATACGTAACAATTGATTTAGGTACATTAATATCTAATAAATATATAGATCAAGTTGTTGATTATAATAAAAAGCCTTGTGATGGTAGTCTTTCTCATGTTCAAGCTTTTAAATACGAAGATGATATTTATTATAGTTCTTTACTTATTTGTCCTGATCATGATGATAATGAAGATACAAAAAATATTAAGCCTAATATTAGTATTAGTTTTGATGGTGAATTAACTGGAGCTAAAGCTATTCTTAATATAGATGGTGGATACGAAGAAGATGATAGTGGAGAGAAGAGTTATATTCCATTAATATCTTATAAATATACTATTTATAAAGGATCTAAACTTTTATATCAAAGTGATGATATTAATGCTAATAAAAGCACAACTACACAAATTAAAACTATATCATTAAAGAATTATGTTCCTGGTGATATTAAAGTTACTGTAACTGCTAGTAATATTTATGGTTATTCTAATACTTATTCTTTAAATAGTAATAACAAGTTTAAAGATACTATAAAACCTAGACCTGGCGATATAAATGGAGATACTAAACATTGGTCTAGAGGTGTTAGAGTTATCACTGTTCAATGTTTAGATAGTGATAGTGGTTGTGAGCAAAGCTCTTATACTGATGAATTTAATGGTGATAAAAGAAGAGGAATAATACATATTTATGATCAAGAAGGTAATGAAGAAGAAGTAGAAGTTGATGTATATATTGATAATACTCCTCCTTTACTAACATTAGATGTTTATAAACGTGATAAAAATGGTAATAAAGAAGGTAATTCTATCCAACAATTTAAGACTACTAAAGGTGAACAAAATAAAACTGTTACTATTTCAAAAGATACTGTAAATGGATGGTTAAATAGTACTAAATATCCATATGGAGTTTATTTAGAAGCTCATTATAAAGATGTTAGTGAAATAAAGAATCTAGAATGGAAATGGAATAATTCAGGATTAGTATCCTCTAATAGTAATGCTAAGGTGATACCTGATGCTAATAAAAAGGTTGAAGTTCCAGACTTAAGTGAAGGAACATATGCATTTTCTTTATCTGGAGAAGGTTGGAGGTATGGGGTTATTTCTGTTACTGATTCTGTAGATTTTACTACTTCTATTGAAATAATAGCTCCAATAGATAGAACAGCTCCTACTCGTAGTACTAGTGGAGAAAGTAATAAATGGACTAAAGATAATAGAGTTATTAATATTTCTTGTACTGATACTTTGAGTGGATGTGTTAAAAACACTGATTCTTTAACATTTAGTAGTACTACAAAAACTTCTGATTATTTGATAGAAGATAAAGCTGGTAATAGTGTTTCTAATAGTCTTAATGTATATGTTGATAAGACTGCTCCAAATTGTGGAACTATAACTGGTCAAAGTACAAGCTGGACTAAAGATAATAGAACTATTAGTGTATCTTGTAATGATTCTAATAGTGGTTGTTCAGTATCTCCGGTTTCTAGGATTTTTAATACTACTACAAAAGAGAGCTCTATAACAATTACTGATGCTGTTGGTAATAGTAGAAATTGTCCTGTAAATGTTTATGTAGATAAAACTGGGCCAACATGTGGAAAGATTACTGGTCAAAGTACAAGTTGGACAAAAAATAATAGAACTATATCTGTTGACTGCAGTGATTCACATAGTGGATGTAGTAAAACATCATTTTCTAATACGTTTAGTTCTAATGCAAAGGTAGGTACTATTACACTTACTGATAAATTAGGTAATTCAACTAATTGTAATGTTAATGTTTATATTGATAAGTCTGCTCCTAAGAAGAAAAATTCTACTGGTGAGAGTACTGGTTGGACTAGTGGAGATAGAACTATAACAGTAACTTGCGAAGATACAGGTGATTCTGGTTGTAAAGATGTTACTAAAAAATATACATCTACAACTACAACAGATACTATTACATTAACTGATGCAGCTGGTAATACGGCTTCTGTAAAAGTTAATGTTTATGTAGATAAAACTAAACCTAGTTGTGGAAGTATTTCAGGAGCTAGTACAAATTGGACAAAGAACAATAGAACTATATCTGTTGCATGTAGTGATTCACATAGTGGATGTGATGGAAATGGATCTAAGACATTTTCTTCAACAACTAAAACAGGTACTGTACAAATAAAAGATAGGGCAGGTAATAAACAAGACTGTTCGGTAAATGTATATGTTGATAAGACTGCTCCTTCAGTATGGACTACAGATGGACCTAAAGCTCAAAAATGTAAAAATGCAAAGGGTGTTTCAGTAACATATAAAGTTAGTGATGCTCATTCAGGAATAACTTATGTAGGAGACTGGTGGGGGTATGATAATACATTTAGTGCTTCTAATGCGTTAAAGAGACATGATGGTGGTGCTATATCAGAATTTACTAAAACACATAATTGGTCTGCTAATTGTAGAACAGTAAATTCTCCTGGAAGTTATTGTTATAAGATAAAAGTTTATGCGAAAGATGCAGTTGGAAATGTAACAGAATATATTTCTCCAACATGTTCTAAAAAAGGATAAAAAAGGAGATAGTCGATGAATAAGAAAAAAGTATTTGTAATTATTTTACTAGTTATTTCTATTTTATTAATTGCTTTCGGTGTGTTTTTATCCTTAAATAAAACAACTATTAAAGCAGAAGATAAAGAAAAAGTTGAAAAGGTATTAAAACAAGTAGAAAAGGACTTTGGTAAGTCCGGTTATACTATTAAGCTACAAAAAGTAGATGGCAGTAATTATGTTTTTTATCAAAAAAATGATTCTACTAAAGAATTGTCTATGATTATTACTTATAATGTAAAAACCGATGGTATTTCTGTTGAAGATAAGGAAACCATTAGTGATATAAATGTTGAAGAATAATCTTTACTTTTAATGGTATTTGTAGTAATATAGGTTTATCTTCTTGGGAAAGAGTAATCTAATAATTATTTATAGAGAAAATCTGGTTGGTGAAAAGATTTAATATAGTTAGATGAAGACATCCTAATAAAACGAAGCGTTTAACTGCGTTATAGGTTATATTAAGAAAGAAATAAGGTGGCACCGCGATTAATATCGCCCTTTGGTATGCCATCTTTTTATTTTGTAGGAGGTATTATGATACAAAAACAAAAAGGCTGTAATGATATTTATGGTAGAGAAGCTAAAATATGGAAATATGTAGAAAGTGTAATTGATGCTACTATGGAAAAATATAATTATAATTACATTAGAACTCCATTATTTGAAGCAAGTGAATTATTTCATAGAGGTATTGGTGAATCTACTGATATAGTTACTAAAGAAACATATGATTTTGTGGATAGAGGTGGTAGAGAGATAACTCTACGTCCTGAAGGTACTGCTGGTGTTGTTAGAAGCTATATTGAAAATAAAATGTATGGTGATCCTAATCAACCAGTAAAAGTTTATTACAATGGAACAATGTATAGGTATGAGAGACCACAAAGTGGAAGAGATAGGGAACTTACTCAATTTGGTATGGAAGTTTTAGGTAGTGATGATCCACTTAGTGATGCAGAAGTTATTTCTTTAGCTGTTAATATCTATAAAATATTAGGCTTAAAAGATATTAAAGTTAATATTAATTCTTTAGGTGATAAGGAAAGTAGAGATACTTATAGAAAAGCTTTAATTGACTACTTTAAACCTCATATGGATGAATTATGTGAAGACTGTAATGAAAGAATTGATAAGAATCCATTAAGAATACTTGATTGTAAAGTTGATGCTGATAAGGATATTATGAAGAATGCACCTAAGACTATTGACTATTTAAATGAAGAATCTAAAGAAAGATTTGAAAAAGTAAAAGAGTATTTAGATATTTTAAAGATATCTTATGAAGTTAATCCTAATATAGTTAGAGGATTAGATTATTATAATCACACTGTATTTGAAATAGAAGCTAAAGTAGAAGGCTTTGGTTCTAATAATGTATTAGGTGGTGGAGGAAGATATAATGGATTGGTTAAAGAATTAGATGGTCCTGAAACTCCATGTATTGGTTTTGCTTGTGGAATAGGTAGACTTGTAAAAGCTTTAGAATTAGAAGAAGTAAAACTACCTATTGTTGATAGTGCTGATTTGTTCTTAATGTATGTAAATGAAGATGAGAAGAAATATGCTACATATTTATCACAAGAATTACGTATGGCTGGTTTTATTGTTGATACAGAATATACTGGTAGAGGATTAAAGGCACAATTTAAACAAGCTGACAGATTAAAAGCTAAATATACAATAGTTTTAAATAGTGAAGATTTAAATAATAATGAAGTTAAAATTAAAGATCAAAAAACTGGTGAAGAAGAAATTATTAGTTTAGATGCTATTATTTATTATTTAGATGAAAAGTTAAATACAAATGATGAATTTGATTATGATTATGATGACTGTGATTGTAATCATGATCATGAAGATTGTAATTGTGGACATTGTTCATGTGAACATTAAGTTTTTGGTAAAAAATAGATTTATTTAAGAAGGAATGTAATAATGGAAAAAATAAATATTAATGAATTAAAAAATTATTTTGATAAAGAAATAGAAATTAGTGGATTTGTAGATAACATTAGAAATTTGCAATGGGTGCAATTTGTTATACTTAGAGATTCTACAGGTAAAGTACAAGTTACTATTGAAAAGAGTGAAGAAGCTAATAAAGAAATGGTAGAAATTATTAATACTTTACCAATTGAGAGTACAGTAAAAATTATTGGTAAAGTTGTAGAAAGTCCAAAAGTTAAGTTAAATGGAATGGAGATTATTCCAAGTAAAATAGAAGTTACTAGTAATAGTTCTTTAGAATTACCTTTTAATTTTAAAGATTTAACTAATGTTAATTTAGATACTAGACTTGATTATCGTTTTATAGATTTGAGAAATGATAAAAATAATTTTATATTTAAGGTACAAAGTACTTTAGTTAGATATATGAGAGAATATCTTTATAATAATAATTTTACTGAGATACATACTCCTAAGTTATTAGGTGCTGCTTCTGAATCTGGTGCTGAAGTATTTGAAGTAAAGTATTTTGATAGAAGTGCATATTTAGCGCAAAGTCCTCAATTTTATAAACAAATGGCTATGGCTGCAGGTATGGATAGAATATTTGAAGTAGCTCCTTGTTTTAGAGCAGAAAACTCTAATACTTCTAGACATGCTACTGAGTTTACTTCATTTGATGTAGAGTTCTCATATATTAATAGTTTCAATGATGTTATGAATTTAGAGGCTGAAATGTTAACTTACGCTTTATCTAAGTTAAAAGAAGAATTAGGAGATAAGATTAAAGAATTATTTGGAATTGATATAGTAGTACCAACTCTTCCTTTTCCTACAATGTCATTAGCTGACGTTTATAAAGAATTAGAAGAAAGATATGGATATAAAGTAGATGAGAGTGAAAAAACTGATATGACTACTGAAGCTGAAAGATTATCTTTAAAACTTGCTAAAGAAAAGTTTAATCATGAATTCTTATTTATAACTGATTTTCCTGCTGAAAAAAGAGCTTTTTATCATATGAGAAATAAAGAAGGAGTATTACAAGGATACGACTTAATATGGAGAGGTGTTGAAATAACTTCAGGAGCTCAAAGAGAACACAGATATGAAGAAATTTGTAAAAATGCTAAAGAAAAAGGATTAGATGAAGATGTTAAATTCTATTTAGGATTCTTCAAGTATGGATGTCCTCCACATGGTGGTTTTGCTATAGGAGTAGATAGACTTACTATGTTATTATTAGATATTCCTAGTGTTAAAGAAACTCAATTCTTATTTAGAGGACCTAATAGATTAAACCCATAAAAAGAACAATTATTTGTTCTTTTTTTTATTTTATTTACTTTAATAATTTGATATACTATTTATAGTAATAATAGTAGGTGAGGATATGAAACATAAGAAATTCAGAGTAACTAAAGATTCTTCTAAAATTGTTTTACATAAATTAACGCAAGCTGTTATTAAGAAAAATCCTAATATTGAAAAAGAACATATTATTACTAAGATAAAGAGGCATGAAAGATTATATACTTTAGGATTATCTTTCTTATTTATAATAATTATTGTTAGTATTACTTTAATTGTTGGTACTTCATATAAATATTTTAAAGATATTAATTCTTATAAGAGTGGAGTTTTAGTTGTTAATTATAAAGCTTCTAATAATGGTATAGGAGATATTATTACTTTAGATGATTCATTTATTTTAGATGATAATAAAGTTAAAAATGAAGATCAATATAGTTTTACTATTACTAATAATGCATCTTGTGAAGTGTCATATAATATTTCTATTAGATTAGATAATGATTTGATTGATTTAGATAATTGTAGAAATAATTTATTTGATTATCATAATATTAGATATAATCTAAATAAGGGTAATGTAAAGAGTCTAAAAGATCTTATTAATGATGATCAATATCTTTTAGCTTCTGATGTTATTCCAGCTAAATCAACTAAGGTATATACTTTAAATGTATGGTTAGATAAAGAAACTTTAATGGAGGGTAAACACTTCCATGGAATTATAGAAGTAGATATGGTAGATAGGGCATGATTATATCATGCTTTTTCTTTTAGATAATTATTTATTATATCTAATGTTATATTAGGATAGTCTAGATAAGGAAAATGATTGGATTTTCTAAATATTATTAGTTCAGATTTCTTTATTTTTTTATTTATTATATAGGCATCTCTTAATGGAGTTGACTTATCAAATTCTCCCCATAAAATAAGTGTTTTTGTATCTATATTATCTAGATATTTTTTTAAATCTTCATTTATTATATTTTTAAATGTTTTTTTCATATAATCATCTAAATTATAATAATCACTCGATGAGAATATTTTTAATAGATAAGTATTTGTTTTTAGTTTTAGTTTTTTAGGTAATAATTTAGTTATTTTATTTAGTATTTTGTATGTATATTTTTTTAATGTACTTTTTATTGTTTTTTTAGGTTTTATTCCTGCAATATCTATTAGGATTAATCTTTTTATTTTTTCATTATAATATGATGCAAGTAGAGTTGCTATTCTTCCTCCAAAAGAGTGAGCAATTATAGTTGGATTATTTATTCTTTCATGTAATATAAATTCTCTTATTAAATTAGTATAGTCATATATTGTTAAATCTTCTTCTAATACTTCACTGTTTCCAAATGGAGGATTATCTATTATGTATACTGTATAATTTCTTTTTAAATCATTAATCATATAATCAAATGTTTTTCTTGTATCTCCCCATCCGGGTAGAATCAGTATAGACTCTTTTTCATTTCCATATTTTTCATAATATAGTTTAAAACTACCATTTTCATAATACATATAATCACCTATAGTATTTTATTCGCCCATGTAAAATAGGTGACAATAGCTTGAATGATTTGATAAGTTATGGTACAATAAAGTTGTCAGGAAGATGCGAGACCGGCTTCTTATAAAACCGACTAAAGTAACGATAAGGGAGTCTTGATCAGTTATCCGTGTTGAATGCTTAAGAATCATTAAGAATCCTAAAGATAGCGTACGGACACCCACCTGTGGGAACGCGCAGGTTTTATCGTTAGCTAGGACGCTCAACCTGATTTTTTTGTTGCACTAAAATATATATTTTGTTATAATATGGACTGTGCGAGGTGTAATACTATGTTGATTTTACCAATAGTAAATAGAAATAGAATATTAAACGTACATGTTACTCTAAAGAATGCTGAAAAAGTAAGACGAGGAGTAAATTTTTCTGATGCAAAAGAAAGTGAAGTAATTGTTAATGGAAAAAAATTATCAGAGTCTATTTATAATAACTATAATGGTAAAGTAAGTGCACTAAGTTTTATTAGATATAATACTATGCATTATCCTAGAAACTTTCTTATAACTACAAAAGTGGCTAGAGATTCTAAATATTATGATGTTTATGAAGTGGCTCCACCACCAAAGAAAGTTAGTGATGAACTTGATAATTTGTATGAGAAAGTATTAACTGATATGAGAAAAGAAATTCCAGGTACAAATAATGGTAGATATTTATCTTTTAAAGAAGTTGGAATTGATAAGAATTTAACAAAAGAAAAAATAGACAGATTACAAAGTATTGTAAAAAATGAACCTGATAATTCTAAATGGCCTAAGTTATTTAGTGAAGCAGGTATAGCTGATTTACAAGATACTTTAGATTTTATAAAAAACTTTGAATGTACTGTAGTTTCTGAGACTACAATTCCTGAGAAGAGTCTAAATGATACATTAAAGGCTTTGGAAGTAATTCATACTAGAGATTCTAAGCATTTAAGGAAATATTCTAATATTGCTTATTCTAATGAAAAAATATACTATAGATTATCTTACATTAATAAGATAATTACTAATCAACCACTAAATCTTATTCAATCAGAAAAACAAAAACAAAAAAGACTTATAAAACAAGAGGTTATAAGTAATGTCCAAGCTAGTTAGATTAGAAAGAATAATTGGTACTTCTAATATAGAATTACTAAGTAAAAAATGTGTTTTAGTTTTAGGTGTTGGTGGAGTAGGTGGCTATGTAGTTGAAAGCTTAGCTAGAAGTGGTATTGGTAAGATAATAATAGTTGATTTTGATGTTGTAGATGAGTCTAATATTAATAGGCAAATAATAGCTTTAGATTCTACTATTGGATTAAAGAAAGTAGATGTATTAGAGTCAAGAATTAAAGATATAAACCCAAATTGTGAAGTAATTAAGATTGATTATTTTATAGATCAAAATAATTTTAATATATTATTTAGTGAACATATAGATTTCTTTGTAGATGCTTGTGATACTATTAGTGTAAAAAAGATGGTTATAAGTAAATGTATTAGTGATAATATTCCATTTATTACTTGTATGGGTACTGGTAATAAATTAGATCCATCTAAATTAGAAATAACTGATATTAAGAATACTAAAAATGATCCTATAGCAAGAATACTTAGAAAGTATGTTAAAGATTCTAAAATAAATAAAAAAGTACTTGTTTGTACTTCTAGTGAATTACCTATTAAAACTAATACTAGAACTCCAGGAAGTAGTGCTTTTGTTCCTTCTTCTGCAGGACTTTTAATAGGTAGTTATATAATTAGATATTTTATAAAGGAAAAAGAAATAGATTAATCTATTTCTTTTTTTATGCTATAATTAGAATAGGTGATAGGTATGACAAATAAAGATCTATTTGATAAAGTTGAGGATCCTATTAATAGAGATGATTATATAGAAAAAATTATAGATATTTATAGTAAAAGAAATATATATGAACCTAAAGCTTATGCAATATACCTAAATATTCCTGAAGAAAGAAATCATCATGATAAAGAATCTCTTAGTAAAATAGAAATACCTAATTCTGAAAGATTATATGTTAATCTTTTTAATAAATGGAAAAATAATGTTATTCATATGTCTAATGAAAACTATCACTTTGGTAGAAATCATGGATTATATGA
This sequence comes from Bacilli bacterium, assembly GCA_017519965.1. The sequence continues at coordinate 5,623 of JAFWRK010000038.1, read as the reverse complement.
TGAAGACTTTTTAACAATTCATAATACTTTATTATATATGCCTGATGTTAAAGATTTTAGTACTATTCAAAATTTAAGAAATGATTCTTTATATCCTGCTTATAATAAATATTTCTTTAAAGAATTATTGAATTCTCCTGGTTGGTGTTTTATTAAATCAGCTATCATGAATGGATTGTTTGAAAATCCTATTCATACTGAGCATAGATTTTATTTAAATTTAGATGAGAGTGATATTGTTAAATTTTCAGAAGAATATATAAAAAAATGTGAGGAACGAAATTTAAAGTATTCATTTAAATTTTCAAATTTTTCTAAAAGAGATGATATGTTTATTATATATAGTGACTCCGATAATTTGATTAATAATTATAATATTATAAATGAAATAAAAGAAGAGAATCCTGATATTGTTTCTAGAACAAAAAATCCACCATTTCTTACTGGGGTAATTGATGGTTGGATTGGTTATGGTTCTGAACCTTTATATACAGATTATAATGAAAAAAGTTCATATTCTTTTAAAAGATGCGAAGTAATAGATGAAGCTATAGAAAATGTTACTAAAAGATATTTAAAGAATTTAAATAAAAAGTATAAATATAAAAATGGAGAACATCCAGCTATCGCAATATTTAATGATTTAGTTGCTACTGATATTGTTAATAAGGATAATTCATATGATTATACTGATACTTATATTAAAGTAGCTGATTATATAAAAAAAGATATAGATGGTTTTTTTGAACAAAATATAAAAGAAGTTAATATTAATAATCATGGTATTTATGTAGAAGATGAGTATATTAAAATGACTAAGATATTATTAGATATTGATCCTAATTTTAAAAATGATATAAAAAATGAATATTATAATGTTTGTGATAAACATAATATTTCTAAAAGAAATACATGTTTTGGAAATAGTAATATAAGATTATTACAGGATGCTGATTATAGAAGAGATGAAGCAGAAAGAAAAAAATCTAAAATAAATGAAATGTTTAATGAAGATAATAATAATTCAGAACAAATAAAAAAGAAATAGAATTAAATCTATTTCTTTTTTCATAATTTTCTGTATAATCCAATTACTTTTCCTAATATAGATACTTCTTTTAAAATAATTGGTTCCATTGTATCATTTTCTGGTTGTAATCTAAAATGATCTTTTTCTTTATAAAATGTTTTTACTGTTACTTCGTTATCAGCATTCATAGCAACAACAGTTTCTCCATTTAATGCGGTATTTTTTCTTTCAACAATTAATATATCACCATCATATATTCCTACATTAATCATTGATTCACCAGATACACGTAGAGTAAATACTTCTTTTTTATTTTTTATTAGTCCTGCAGGAATTGCCATATATTCATCTGGTGTTTCTATTGCCTCTATTGGAGTACCTGCTGTTACTTTTCCAAGTAATGGAACATTTACTACTTCATTATTATCTTCTATAAATTCATTTGGAACTAATATCTCAATAGTTCTATTTTTGTTATCTCCTTTTTTGATATAACCTTTTTCTTCTAATTTAGTTAGATGAAAATGAATAGTAGCAGGAGAACTCAAATGTGCTTTTTCTCCTATTTCTCTTACAGTAGGTGGATATCCATTTTTAGCTATTAATTTTTTTATAACTTGTAATATATTTTTTTGTTTATCAGTTAATTTCTCCATAAAGATCCTCCTTTATAAATTCAGTTTATCATTTATTATTATATATGTCAAACAAATGTTTAATATAAAATAATTATTTTTGTTTATAGGTTTTTGTTTAATATGGTATACTAAATTACAGGTGATTATATGAAAAAGATTATATTAGTAGATGGAAATAATTTATTATTTAGAAGTTATTATGCAACTGCATATACTGGAAATGTCATGAAAAACTCTAAGGGTTTTCCAACTAATGGTCTTTATGGATTTATTAATATGATGAATAAAATAATACGTGAAGAAAAACCAAATTATATTTTAGTAGCGTTTGATAAAGGTAAAACATTTAGACATGATAAATATGATGTTTATAAAGCTGGTAGACAAGCTATGCCTGATGAACTAAGAGTTCAATTTCCTGTTGCTAAAGAAATCCTTGGAGCAATGGGTATTAAATATTTTGAAATAGATAATTATGAAGCTGATGATATTATAGGTACTATGTCTAAAATAGTAGATGAAGAAGATGAGTTTATTGCTACTATTGTATCTAGTGATAAAGACTTACTTCAATTAATTAGCGATGAAGTAACTGTTAAGTTACTAAAAAGTAATGATCATATAATGATGACTCCTGAAGTATTTAGAGAAACATATAAATGTGATCCAATCAAGATGATTGATTTAAAAGCTCTAATGGGTGATTCTTCTGATAATATTCCAGGTGTTAAAGGTATAGGTGAGAAAACTGCAATTAATCTTATTGAAAAGTTTGGTAGTTTAAAAAATCTATATGATAATATTGATCAAGTTACTGGAAAGACTAAAGATAAGTTATTAGAAGATAAAGATAATGCTTTTATGTCTTATGATATTGCTACTATATATAGAGAAGTTCCTATTCCTTTTACTTTAGATGATTGTAAATATGAGGGTATTAATAGAGAAGAATTATTTAAACAACTTGAGGAATTAGAGATGCCTTCTTTAATTAGAAAATATGATTTATATGATGAGTCTTTAAAAGAAAAAGAAGTAGTAGAAGAAAAACCTTTAGTAATAGATGATATTTGTAATTTGGATAGTAATAGGGACTATGCTTTTTATGTAGAAATTAGAGGAAATGTTTATTCTAAGAGTGAGTTATTAGGTATTGGTTTATATGATGGTGAGAAAGGATACTTTATTAGTCCTTCAGAAATTGATGAATATAAAGATATATTTAAATCTAGTAGTAATAAATATACATATGATCAAAAGAAAAATATTGTTGTATTAAATTCTTATAATATTAATTTTAATAATGTTAATTTTGATACTTTAATTGGTTTATATTTACTTGATTATGTAGTTAAAGATGATATTAGTTTTGTTGCTAAGAACTTTGATTATAATATTGAATTATATGAAGATACTTATGGTACTGAAAAGAGACCTAAAGATGTTCCACTAGAGAGAATTAGAGAACTTGCTATTTCTAAAGCTAAATTTATATATGAAACAAAAAATAAGATTGAAGAGATTATTAAATCTGAAGATATGGAATATCTATTTAAGAGTATTGAGATGCCTTTAAGTATTGTTTTAGCTGATATGGAGTTAACTGGTATTAAGTTAGATGTTGATTATTTAACAAAAGTTCAAGAAGAATTAAAAGTTAAAATGGATAATGTTGAAAAAGAAATATATAGTTTAGCTGGTTCTGAATTTAATATTATGAGTCCTATTCAATTAGCTAAAGTATTATTTGAAGATTTAATGATTCCATATCCAAAAAGAGTAAAAGATGGTAAATATTCTACTAGTAAAGATATATTAGATAAGTTAGTTGATACTTATCCTATAGTTAATAAAGTATTAGAATATAGAACTTTATCTAAACTATATACTAATTATGCAGTTGGGTTAATTGATGAAGTAAGAAGTGATGGTAGAATTCATACTATTTATAATCAGGCATTAACTAGAACTGGAAGATTATCTAGTATTGAGCCTAATTTACAAAATATTCCTGCTAGAGGAGAATATTCATCTATAATTAGAAAAGCATTTATTCCAGATGAAGATTCTGTTTTATTAGGTAGTGATTATTCTCAAGTAGAATTAAGAGTATTTGCTTCTCTTTCTAATACTGAAAATTTAATAGAAGCATTTAAAAATGATCAAGATATTCATACTAAGACTGCTTCTGATATTTTTGGTGTTCCTATGGAAGAAGTAACTAAAGATATGAGAAGAACTGCTAAGGCTGTTAATTTCGGTATTGTATACGGTATTAGTTCTTTTGGACTTGCCGATGATTTAGGAATTGATTTTAGAGATGCTAAGAAGTTTATAGATAATTATCTAGCTACTTATCCAGGTATTGTTGATTTTATGGAAGAATTAAAGAATAATGCTTATAGAGATGGATATGTTAAAACTTTAATGGGTCGAAAAAGAGTGATAGAAGAATTAAGTAGTAAAAACTATATGATCCGTCAAGGTGGAGAACGTATGGCTCTTAATACTCCAATTCAAGGTACTGCAGCTGATATACTAAAGAAAGCAATGGTAGAAATATATGATGAATTTAATAAAAGAGGCTTAAAAAGTAAGATGCTATTACAAGTACACGATGAACTTGTATTTAATGTAGTAAAAGAAGAATTAGATGAAGTAAAAGGTATAGTAAAAAATATAATGGAAAATACTTATCAATTAAAAGTACCTTTAAAGGTTGACATTGAATATGGTAAAGATTGGAGCGAAGCTAAATAATTCCTTGGTAATATTGACTTTTTATGATATAATAGCCATGATTCAGGGGGGATAGTATGGAAAATGAAGAATCAACTAGTCTTATAAATGGTTATATAGAACTAAAAAATATCGTGAAGGAGAAAAGTTTTATGAAGTACAATTAAAAAAAATATACTATACGAATAATAAAATAAAAAATTGTTAAGCAATGATATTCAAACAGGAGGTATTTGATGAGTGATGAGCAGTTAAAAGGATATAAAGAATTAAAGAAGTATCGTGAAGGAAAAATTTTTTATGATAAAAAGAAATCTGTTCTTTTAGCATCTAAAAGAATTCTTTGTGTTATAGTTGCTATAACTTTATCATTTACATGCTTTTTATCTAGTAAGGTATTTACAAACAGTTTTATTAGTTTTTCACTTTTTTTGGGAGCATATATAACTCCTTATTTTCCTATAAGGTTTGCTTCTAAAATGAAAAAGAAAACTAACAAAAAATATTTCAAAAAAAAGTATCCTTTTGTAAATATGAAAATTAGTGATGAAAAATTAGAAAGAGTATTAGCTTTCAATGATGAAAATAATATTAAAAACATTATTAGTAATAGTATAAATTATAAAAAAAATGATAGTATAAGTACTTCAGAAAAAATAAGAAGATTAAAAAGGGAAAAAAAGGTTTTGGAAAATAAATATTCCAATAATAGTAAACCCAAAACATTAAAAAAATAATTAAACTTTTATTCTTTTTAAAACTAAAATGTTAGGTGAAAATTTTAATAATAAAAGTGAAAAATATGCTAATATAATTGATGGACAAATTGGTTTTTGTGAGAATTATGATAAAAGAATAGAAAAAAACAAAGTAAAATAGTTGGAGGATTTGTATGAGCTTTTATATGCCTTGGATGTCAGATGAATATCAAAGAGAATGTGAAGAAATGCGTATGGAAAATGAAGAAAGAAGAAAATTTAAAAAATATATGCAAGAATTTTTGAATTCCGAAGAAGGTTTAGATTTATTACTAAGTAAATTAGAAACTAGAAAAAAAGAGATTAATAAAGTAAAAAAAATAAAAAAATAAATAAAAAATAGGGGGTTATTTATGAAAAAGAAAGATGTTTTAGAGAATATATTAGCAACAATAGCTATGGGAATAATTTGTGCAACTACTATGGCTATTGGTGTAGGATTAGTTGGTATTAATTGT
>JAFWRK010000007.1 GCA_017519965.1 Bacilli bacterium | reverse complement strand
GAAACATATTCATCAACAACTTTCTTTTTAAATTCATTAGTGTATTTATTATTAGACATAAAAATAGAACCTCCTTTCTTGAGATTCTATTTTATATGAAATTAGTCTTTTTTTAAAGTGTCCAAAATGGGGTTCACTTCAATTTGCTAGTTTTTTCTTTTATTGTCGAATATATTGAATCTATTTATTAATTCTTCTATATTTAGTATGTAGTTAATAATAAGGAGGGACTAAAAGTAGAAGGTGTATTAGATTATGATAATTTAGTTTATAGTATTGTGCACAAATATGGAAAAAAATATGATACTGATGATTTATATCAAGTTGGAATGATAGGACTAATGGAAGCTAAAAAGAATTTTAATGATAGTTTAAATGTTAAATTTTCTACGTATGCTTATTATTATATTTTAGGAGAAATTACTAATTATATTAGAGAGAGTAAAAGTGTTAGATTAAGTAAAGATATGGTTAAACTAAATAAAAGTATTAATAAAGCAACTGATGTTATGACTCAAAAATTAGGTAGAAATCCAACTACGTTAGAATTATCATTATTTTTAGATATTGATGAAGATAAAATAAATGAATGTTTATTAGCAACTCAAGAAGTTCAGAGTTTAGATTATTGTTATGATGAAGGTAATAATTTATATAATAGTATTCAATCTGATAATATAAAGGACTATTTAATTGATTTAAGGGATGAACTAAAAAGACTGAATCCTGATGAAAAGAAATTAATAGAAGATAGATATTATAAAGATTTAACTCAAACTGAACTTAGTAAAATAACTGGTATAAGTCAAGTACAGATATCTAGAAAAGAAACTAAAATATTACAAAAATTAAAAAAAAGATTATAACTTAAGAATATTCTTAAGTTTTTTTGTGCAAATTAATAATGGTGATAATATATGAAAAGTACAAAATATAATAGAATTGCAGATAATCATAAGGCATCTAAGCATATTGTTAATAATGCTATTATTGCTTTTATAACTGGTGGATTTGTAGGTTTATTAGGAGAAGGTATTATTGAATTATATATTTATTATTTTAATATATCTAGAACTATAGCTTCTTCTTATATGATAATTACATTTATATTTGTAGCATCCTTATTTACTGCATTAGGTTTTTTTGATAAGATGGTTACTTTTTGTAAATGTGGATTAATTATACCTATAACTGGTTTTGCACATTCTATGACTAGTGCTTTTATGGATTATAGAAAAGAGGGATTTATTTATGGTGTGGGATCCAATGCATTTAAGTTGGCTGGCACTGTTATTCTTTATGGAGTATTATCTGCTAGCTTATTTGGACTAATAAGATATTTTATAGGAGGTTAGTATGACTTTTAATTATAAGAATGTATATTTAAATGAAACTGCTACTGTGAGTGGCCCTGTTGAAAAAGAAGGACCTTTATCTAAGTATTTTGATAAAACATATAATGATATGTATTTTGATGAAAAGTCATTTGAAAAAGCTGAAATTAAATTAGTTAAAGATGCTTTAACTATTTTACTTAGAAAAAGTGGAAAGAAAAAAGAAGAGATAGATTTAGTAGTTGGTGGAGATTTATTAAATCAAATAGTTGCTTCTACTTATGGTAGTGTAGGTGTAGGTAATTCTTTTGTTGGTGTATATGGTGCTTGTAGCAGTAGTGTATTAGGTATGATTATAGCCTCTAATTTTATAGAAGGTGGATTTATAAATAATGGAATTGTAGAAGTATCTAGTCATAATTCAGCATCAGAAAAACAATTTAGAAATCCTGTTGAATACGGAGCTCCTAAGAATGATAGTTGTACTTTTACTTCTACTGGTGGAGCTGCTTGTTTATTGTCTAATAATGAATCTTCTATTAAAGTTGATTGTTCTACTTTAGGTAAAATAGTTGATTATGAACAAAGTGATGTTAATGATATGGGAAGAGTAATGGCTCCTGCTGTATTTGAGACTTTAAAAACTCATTTTGAAGAAACTGGTAGAAGTCCATCTTATTATGATTTAATACTAACTGGAGACTTAGGTAAGTATGGGAAAGAAATAATAAAAGATTATTTAAAAGAGTATGGATATGATTTAAATAATTATAATGATTGTGGTGTAATGCTTTATGATTTAGATAAACAAACTGAGGTACATGCTGGTGGATCTGGACCAGTATGTAGTGCATTAGTTAACTATGGATATATCTTTGAAGAGCTAAAAAAGAAAAAATTAAAAAGAGTACTATTGATAGCAACTGGTGCATTGTTTTCTCCAACTTCTATTCACCAGGGAGAAAATATTTATAGTAGTGCTCATGCTATTAGTTTGGAGGTTATATAATGTTATTATTAAAATCATTTTTATTTT
>JAFWRK010000037.1 GCA_017519965.1 Bacilli bacterium | reverse complement strand
TGAACTAGTCAATAAAAAGTAGACACTTAAAAAGAACTAATTAAACCCTAGTTGAGTTCTATACTCAATTGGGGTTTTATAATTTAATGCATAACTTGGTCTATAATTATTGTTATCCCAAATTATATCATCTATAAATTCTTGAACTGTGTTATAATTATTTATGTCAAAATCAATATACATTTCTTTCTTAATCCAGCCGTTTTTAGATTCGATTACTGGATTATCCGTTGGTGTACCAGCTCTAGACATAGATCTGATTACTTTATAAGAATTAAATATATTGTTAAATGACACTGAGGAATATATAACGCCTTGATCTGTATGCACAATAGTATCTTGGTCTTTATATCCTCTTTTTATTTTGTTATTTAACATATTTTCTACTGCTTTGTTATGATTTAATATACCATTACCATACATTGTTTCTCTAACATCTGAACCAACTATTTCATTATTGAAAACATCTAAATAAAATGTCCAATCATATTTTTTCTTTTTAAACCAAAACGATGTTGTATCTGAAACAACTTTTTCAAATGGTCTTTTTGTATTCCAATTATATCCAATTAAATTTTCATATTTAACTGATTCTTCACCAGGCTTCTTATATTTATAATGTTTAGCTTTTGATTTGATTTTTAATATTTTACATACTTTATGAACTAAATTATCTGATACTATCCATCCGGTTTCATCAAGTATTATTTTTCGTATTCTATGGTAACCATAACTAGGTTTTCTTTTATGAATATTAATTATCAATTCTCCTAAATCTTTACGATTGATTTCATATCTATTTAATACATCCCTCGTTTTTAACCATTTATAATAACCACTTCTAGATATATTCATTACTTCACATAACGATTTGATATTATATTCTTTACTTAATAATTCAACTATTTCAAACTCTTTTTGTTTTATTTCTTGAATACTACAATTGAACCATCTCCTTTCACAAGGTATCCTTTTTTTAATCTTTCATTCTCAATTCTTAGTCTCATATTTTCATATTCTAATTCTTCTTCACGATCTTTAAAATACTTTTTAGAATATATTTTAGCCAAAGGATTTCCTGGTTTTCTTTTATTTTCCAATCCTTTAATTCCTTCTTGCTTATATTTGTTTACCCATATACTTAACATTCCATTACTTATTCCTGTACGACGAGTCACCTCACCAGAAGTAAGTTCATATTCCAATATAGGTTTTATTATCTTATATTTCTCTTCTGCTGACCAATATTTAAATTTTTGCCCTTTTTTAGCCATTATCTCATCTCCTTATCTATATTTTATCAAAATAAAAAGTAAACACATCTTTTTTTGTGTCTACTTTTATTTTACAACTTCAATTTTTAAATCATCTATTTTATTAACTTACTATTGAATATAGAACATTAGTTTGTTATAATTAATTTGGGAACATTTAGTTGTTGAGTGTCTACCTCTGATCTTGAAAGGAAAGGAGGTTTGATATTGATGAATAAAAGAAACTTTGTTATCAAAGTTCTTAAATACATTACTATCGTTTTATTCCTTCTTATCATAATGATAGTTGTAATAAAAAAATGACACTTAATTTCATAAGAAATTAAATGTCTATCTCAAATATTTAGGGTAGACATTCAACGTTTGAAACTGAATGTTCCCTTTTTATTTTATTCAAGTTTCCTTGACATATTCATAGTAACATAAAAACGACTTTTTTTCAAGTTGTTTAACTTTATACTCAAAAAGTTCGAGTTTCCTATCAAATTGGTGCGATTGGGGTTGAGGTCGAACGAACCCAATGCAATAACCAATAGTAGCAATATTCTACTAACTTATGTAAATAATAGCATATTTTTATATAAAAAGACAAGTTTTGCTCCTAAAAAGTTTTTATAAAGTATTCTAATTACTATAAAATGGGAGCCATCTTTATTAGGTATTATCTAGGATCAAAAAGAATTAAACTGGTTTTTAGGATTAATTTCGCAAGTGCGAAATAAGTTTGACACCATTGAATTTCTAGATATTATCTAGGAATTTTAAGTATCTTGGTGTCAGCATCTTATCCTGATATAAATAATACCTAAAAAACAGCCATTTTTTAGGAGCATTTTTGAATCCTACGATTCATAGGTTGAATTATTAATAATCAATAGTATAATTTTTTGTGAAAGAGGGATGATTATGGATATAGAAAAAATATCAAACCTAATAAAAAATAAAAGAAAAGAAAAAGGATTAACTCAAGAAGAATTGGCTGAGAAGATCAATGTTACTGAAAAAGCAATATCAAGATGGGAAACTGGTAGAGGAACTCCAGATATTTCTTTATTAATTCCTTTATCTAAAACATTAGGTATATCTGTTGGAGAATTACTAAATGGAAAAGAAGATAAAGGTGAAGAAAAAAATATTA
>JAFWRK010000036.1 GCA_017519965.1 Bacilli bacterium | reverse complement strand
ATTAAATATTAAAAACATCAATATAAAAATATGAACTAAAAAATAAAATTTTAAATATAAAATTTAATTAAAAAAATTAGTAATAATATTTTAAAATATTTTTATACTGGTTTATTTTGATCTCTTTTTGCTAATCTTACTTCATTTGGAGTTTCAAACATAAATATAGAACCATCTTGACTAATACTTATTACTACTTCTTGATTAGGTGCAACAATTACTCTATTAATAGGATTAGAATGTCCAAATCCTTTCCATAAAGGTAAAGCTGTATCATATTCCCATATTTTAACTTCTTTATCTTCTCCTGCTGTAACGAAATATTCTCCACTTTCACACATTGCAACTGAATTTATTTCTCCATCTAAAGCACCATCAATGCTTCTTATTTCTTGGGCATCTATAGTATCCCAATATGTTATTTTTTTATCAGTACCTACAGTTAATATTTGACTTTCATCAGGATGATAAACTAATTGTTTGAACATTGTTGTTTCAAATAAACAAGCTACTCTAACATATGCTTTAATATCCCATATAATACATGAACCATCTGCTGATGCACTTATAGCTCTATCATCTAAACTATTTACTTGAATACTCCATATTCTTCCTCTATGTTCTTTTAATGATGTTTCCATTGTTTGAGAATTATTATTTATTTTCCAAACTCTTAATTCTCCATTCATTCCTCCTGATACTATTTTTCTACAATCATTTGTAGCTGTTATGGCTGTAACTCCATTAGCATGAGCTTCATTAATACAATATAGTAATTTTCCACTTTGAGGTAAAAATGTTCTTATTTTACCATCATGCCATCCTGAATATATACTTTTTCCATTTCTCATAAATCCAAAACAATAACATTCTAAATTAGGAACATGAATACGTAAATGTTCTTGACGAGTTTCAGTATTCCATATACGAATATCTTCTTTTCCACATGTTCCAAATACTCCAGAATATCTATATGGAAATTGAACATCATTAACTCTATCATTATGACAAGTGTTTCTAATTTCATTTTTTAAAGAAGCTGTTTCTACCCAATATATATTAGAACTTTCAGTTCCACAGAAAAAGTAAGCACTTTCAGCAGTAAGAGCAATTGAAGTAACTCCTCCTAATACTTTAGATTCTTTCTTTATTCTCATATCAGTATATCCAATTTTAGCTAACATACCTTCTGCAGTACCTACTAATAAATCTGAATTAGGTAACATTTTAATTGTACTTACTCCTTGAGGGAATAATTTTTTAACTGGACCTATTCTTTTATATATTGCATTATGAAGATCTATTTCCAAAATATCTCCTGATTTTGTTCCAAAATAAGCAAATCTATCTGATTTATCTATACACATACATAAAATTTGTCTTTTTAAATTTCCAAAATTAACATCTAAAGGAGTTAATTTTTTTAATTGATAATCTACTTTCCATATTCTTATTCCATAATTTTGACATGTTACTAATTGATCATCTGAATTATTAAAAAATTTAACTTGATTTACTTTATCTGTTCCTGCTGTATTTCCACATAAAGCTTTTCCTGTTTGAACATCCCAGACTATTAAATAATTATCTTCAACTCCTCCTAATGAAACTAAATATTTATCATTAAATGAAAAACTAAGACTTTGAATACATAATTTATGAATTGAAAATCTATGTACTAATGTCATTGATTCCAAATCCCATATTATTACATCTGCTTTAAATCCACTATAAGTTTTTTGACCAGATGCTAAATAACGACCACTATTTGATAATGTTAATGTATTTATATCATTCGTATGACCTTTTAAGAATCTATCTTGTCTTGTTAAAACATTTCTAACTACTATTTGACTACCTATTGGAAATATTATTGTTTCATTATCTGGATGTAATATTAATCCATCTATCACTTTTCCATTAAAACCTATTACAGCTAAAAGATTTAATTCCTTTGGCTCTGGCATTTCAAGTTCCTGAGGTTGATTTTCATATTCCATTTTTTCAGTTTTAATTAAATTAAATTATTCTTTAAATTTATATTAATTTATTTTTAT
>JAFWRK010000035.1 GCA_017519965.1 Bacilli bacterium | reverse complement strand
TCTTTTCTTTTTCTTTACCTGTTGTATCAATTATTCTATTATTTAAAACTCTTTCTTGTTCTGTCCAGAATGATGCTTCTATATCAGCACCAATTCCTTGGAACATTACTTTACCTGATTCATATAGAGTTGTTACACAATCGAAATCTTTAACTTGAAATATGGCATATGGTGGAGTTTTATCACATTTTCTATCTTCGTAGTATTTTATCATTTGATTTTTGATATTATCACTTACTTTAAAGACGATTGTTACAGGTTTAAAATCATTTTTTGCCATATCAACACCTCATATGTATATTACCATATTTTACTTTAAATTTCATTAGTTTTATATTATAATTATGATAGGTGATAGTATGATATTATTTGAATTAAAAGGATTAGATTTTACTGATTGGAGAGTAATAGTTGTTAATGCTGTTATTGTATTATTTTTACTTTCTGGAATAGCTGAAGGCTATAAAAAAGGATTCCTTGAAGGAACTATTAAGTTTATTGGAACAATAGTTGCTTTAGTAGGAGCTTATATATTAAAAAATAGTGTTTCTGTATTCTTATATACTCATTTACCTTTCTTTAAATTAGGTGGAGTATTCAAAGGAGTATCAGTTATAAATATTTTAATATATGAGTTTATAGCATTTGTTGTTGTTTTTGCTTTAATCTTAATTGTTCTAAATATTATTTATGAAGCTACAGGATTAGTAAACAGATTATTCTCTGTTGTTGCTTTTCTAGGTTTACCAAATAAAATATTGGGTGCAGTTGTTGGATTTGTTGAATCAGTAATTATTGTATATTTTGTTTCATTTGTATTTATTTTCTTATGTAATTTCTTTGGATATGAAATGAGAGAATCTTTAGTAGATACAATTGTTGAAGTTCCAGTACTTAAAGATACTTTTGGTTCATCATTAAAAGCTATTAATGATATTGGCGTTTTATCTAAAGATTATCGTGATGTTCAAGACAAAGATGAGTTTAATTATAAATCATTAGAAATATTATTAAAGTATGATGTTATTACTAAAGAAAATGCTAAGAAATTAATTGATTCTAAAAAAATAGAAATTCCAAATAGTGAAGAATTAGTTAAATAATAATATACTACTTATGTAGTATATTTTTGAAAGGAGGAATTATAATGGCTGAGAAAATATATGTAGCAGATAGTTTTGCTGCTGTCACTTTAAATGAAATCTTAAAGAAACAATTTAGTTATTTTGGTGATGATTATAAATATTTTTCTCAAGAGGAATTAGCTTCGATTACGAAGATTTCTTTGACTGGTTTCAGTTCTTTAGATATCCTTTCATATTTGCCTAATTTAGTTGAATTACGTATTATTAGTGGTGATTATAATATGGTTTCTCCTGATTTTACGTATGATACTACTTATTTTAATCATATTAATAGTTTAGATTTAAATCATCATTTAAATATGATGCCAAATTTAAAAACATTAGAAATTATTAATGATACTCAAGTTAAAAAAATAGATTTAAGTGGATTAGTTAATTTAGAAAATTTATTAATTCAAAATTGTCCTGAGTTAGAAGAACTTTCAGGTATGAGTTCTTTAAGAACATTAAAGAGTGTTCGTATAACTGGTACTGGTATTAAAAAGATTGATAATTTCTTTAGTTATTTATTACATACAATAGATGCTGAAGAAAATGTATTGGATTTAGGTATTTTCTTTGCTGGTGTTAGTCGTAAAGGAGATATTAAGAATTTACGTGATTTAAACTGGAAAGGTTTAATTAATGTTGAATTTGCTGAAAAGAATGGCTTAATTGGTTTTACTAGATTAGAACTTGATCAAGTTTGTGAATTATATGAAAGTTTTGTTTCTTTATTTAAACAAAGAGGATTAGAACATGCTTCTGACAAAGAAAAAGTAGAATATGTTATGGAGTATATTAAACGTAATGTTAATTTTGCTAATGAAGAATTAGATGAAAGAGAAACGTTTATTAGAAACTTTAAAGATGCTAGTGGTAGAACACCTAAATGGGCTGATAGATATTTAGGATATTTACATAGCAGTTATGCTACTTTTAAACGCAAAAAAGCTAATTGTGAAGGAATAGTTAACTTAGTTAGATTTATGTTAGGGGTATTACATATTGAAACAGAAAATGTTCAATGTAATGATAAAAGAAGTAATATGATTAATACTATTAATCACTCTATAGTTAGAATTTTGATAGATGGTAAGTATTATTATTTTGATCCTTCTTTTGATTTAAGAAATAGAGATAAGTATTATTTTATGACTTTTGATGAAGCATCAACATATTTAGATTTAAGCTTATACGAAGAAGAAAAAATGAAAGTAGGTAGAGTCGATGAACAAAGACAGCTTCATTTTTAAACTTCTTGAAAAACTAGATACTTATCAATATTTTGAGTTATACTTTACAACTATTCCTGATGAGAAACAAAAATATTTTTTAGATTTAATTGAACATCTAAGAACTAATAAACTTTATCCCGGTTTAATTCATGGTAAATATCATAGTGAGAAGGTAGCGTTATTTGCATTTATCATTGGTGAAGAATTACATCTTGATGATAGACAAATGAAGATATTAATGGATGCAGCTATGTATCATGATTTTAAAAGGCAATCTGATTTTGAAGAACCTTTACACGGTTATGGTGCAGCCTATAATATTGATGAAATAATAGGGGGAGATCCTTTTTACAAGGAGGGACATAATAGAGAATTATTACAAGCTATTATTGATAATCATTCAACTAAGCAAGGACGTTCAGAAAGAGGTCAACAATTAATTTTTGGTAATTATGAATTAGATCAAACAGAAGTGCCTTTTGAAGAGTTTTCAATGTTAGCTAGTATTTTAATGGATGCTGATGCATTAGATAGATTAAGATTTAGTAAAGCTTCTTTTGCAGCATTAAAACCTGAATTCTTAAGATACGATTTTAGTAGGGACTTAATTCCTTTAGCAGAAGAAGTAAATAGAGCATATCAAGTGTTTGATATGTATAAAGCTATAGATTTTAGTAAATTAGAAAAATTAACTGGAGCTGTTTGTCATAGTGCTGGGTTTATATTCTCAAGAATTCCTTTTATTTTAAAGCATGGAGTTTTATCACGTGCTGAACAGTTAGCACATTCTGTTGATATTGAAAGAAACTTTGACGGTGGTAATGCGCAAAGATGGGTTTCTGTTGTTCCAGTTTCTTTAATTAGAGAAGGTAATACTAGTAATGCTCCATTCTTAGATAATGGTATTGTTATTAGAACGTTTGAAGATCAAGAATATTATCGTTCTAGCTATACGCAACATGATGCTTCGATAGCTGGTTCAAGTGGTTTACCTTATATAAAAGGTGGACATAAAGAAGAAAGATTCGTTTTTGAAAGAGTTAGACCAGATATGATAAGTGAAATATATATTTCTAAGAAATGTGCTAGTAAAGATATAAAAGATTTAAGGTTTATATTTCCAAATATTGATTATGTTTCTTATCAAAGATTGGTTAATCAATTATTAGTTACATATGAGTCTTCTCCGGAAGATAGAAAAAAAATTAATGAAGTAATTAAAGTATATATTAATTTGATTAATGTATTTGGTTCTTTACCAGCTGAAGAGAGAAGACTTAAAGAAGGACAATTTGTTAGTGAGTTAGAAAAATTAAATGAAGAAGTAAATAAGTATTTAGGTATAGTTATTAAGAAATACTATGCTAAGAAGTTTGGTTTACATTATTCTATTCTTGCTACAATTACTCCGGTATATGTTTTAGAGGATGAATTGTTATCTAAAGGTATTCCTTATGTTAAAGAAGAACATGAAGATCGAATTTCTTTCAAAATTAATTTAAATAAAAGAAAAAAGATTGAAGAAGATATTGGGTATGCACCTGGTATATAGATTGCTTAGCAATCTTTTTTTTATTAAAAAAAGACCTTATAGGTCTTTAGTTGCTTCATTTGCTGCTTCTGAATAAGCTCTTAGTAAGGGACCAGCTCCAAGTTTGGTTCCACCAAAGTATCTTATTACAACTATTAAACAATTATCTAAGTTTTTTCTTTCAATTATATTATAGATAGGTAAGCCAGCTGTATTTGATGGTTCTTTGTCATCAGTTTTTTTAGCAAGTGGTCCTATCTTGTAAGCATAGGGTATATGTCTAGCTTTTTTATGTTCTTTTTTTAATTCGTCTAATATGGTATTTACTTCTTCAATATTATTTACTTCATAGTAGATACCAATGAATTTTGATTTTTTTATTTCTATAAATGACTCTTTAATTTTTTTCATGTCATCACCTCTTTAATTATAACAGATTTTTTCTTTGTTATTTTAAATATATTATGTATAATATTTTTGATGGTGGTTTTATGGGTGTTTTAAATATTATTAATAGTTGTAAAAGTGAACAACAGTTATATAGGTTTATTAGATATAGACTGGAAAAATGTATTCAAATGGGTGAAGAAGCTAATGAAGGATTAAAATTTATTGGTGATAATGTTGATATTAATCCTAATATACCTCTTGATAACAGTGATGGTAATTATGATATTAATGTTTATTGGGATGGCTTTATTCCACCTGATGTTAGAATAGTTTATGGCGTTTTATATCCATTAGCATGTAATGGTGGTTATTACTATTATATGGATGATTATGATTATATTATTGAGTTTGTTAAATATATTAAATGTGTTAAAATAAGCAAAGAATCTGATATAATTGCTTATGTTCATCAATTTTTACGAAATTATTATATTAAACCTCTTGAAGAAAATAGAAGAGAGTTTGTTTTTGCTTTAATTTGTAATAGTAATGGTTGGTATTATCCACCAACTAAAGAAAGAAGCATTGGTGATTTTAAAGGTAGAAGTTTGGCTAGATGTACTGAATTTGCTGCTACCGCTCAAAATATAATGAGTTTTATGGGATTAGATACATTTTATATTCATGATAGAGATCATTCATATAATGTAGTTTCTTTTAAGGGTGAGAAACCAGCTATTGTTGATTATAGTAAAGGTGTTCTTTGTGAGAATCTAATTACTAAATCAAGAAAAGTATTACCTTATATTTATGATTTAGAGGAAGAACCTTCAGAATTTGTCAGAAAGATATCTGAATCTGATTATCGTATTGAATGTAATGAGTATGCTGTTTATATAGAAGGTAATATGTATTTTCAACAAAAATTTAAAAAGACAAGATCCTATGGTGCTGGAGGAATAACTCCACAAGATAAAAAGGTTTTAAGTAATATGAGGTGATACTATGTATAATATTTTATTTGTCTGTTATGGTAATATATGTCGCAGCCCTATGGCAGAAATGATATTTAAGGATTTAATATTTAAAAATAATAAGAGATATTTATTTTCTTGTTTATCGAGAGGAACTAGTATGGAAGAACTAGGCAATGATATATATCCAGCAGCCAAAGAAGTATTATTACGTAATGGTATCAAGTTAGAAAAACATATGGCTAAACAAATGACCAAAGATGATTATAAAAAGTATGATTATATAATTGTTATGGAAGAAAGAAATAAAAGAGATGTTTTAAGAATAATAGGTGATGATTATGATAATAAGGTTCATTTATTATTAGAATATACTAATTCTCCTTCTGATATTGAAGATCCTTGGTATACAGGTGAATTTGATAAAGTATATGATCAAATATATAATGGTTGCATTGGTTTATATAACTATTTATTAGATAAGGAGGCGGAAGATGGAGAGCAAGTTTAAAGAGAAACTTTCTTTAGTACCACATAAACCAGGTAGTTATCAAATGATTGATAAAAATGGTGTAATTATTTATGTTGGTAAAGCTAAAGACTTACATAAAAGAGTTTCTTCTTATTTTAATAGAATTCATACTGGTAAAACTGCGAAGATGGTTTCTTTAATAGATGATTTTAAATATGTAGTTGCATCTTCCGAAATAGAAGCCTTTATTATAGAAATAAATCTTATAAAGAAGTTTAAACCTAAATATAATATTATGATGATGGATGATAAGAGTTATCCATATATTGAATATATTTCTAGTCCTTATCCTAGATTAAAAGTATCTAGATATTTAAATATTAGAAAAAAGGATGGTAAGAAGTTATTTGGCCCTTATCCTAATGCTTATGCTGCTAGAAGAATTGTTAATTTAATTAATAGATTATACCCTTTGAAGAAATGTGAAGGTATGCCAAAAGATTTATGCCTTTATTATCATATTGGTGAATGTTTAGGTTATTGTAAGAAAGATATTAATCAAGATAAGATAAAAGAAATGGAAGAAGAAATACTTTCTTTCTTACGTGGAAATGATGATATTTTAAGAAATAAGATATTAAGTAAAATTAATCAGTATAGTGAAGCTTTAAATTTTGAAATGGCTATGGATTTGAAAAATGAATTAGAGTATATTGATATAGTTTTAGCAAAACAAAAAGTAGAGTTACATGATTTTGTTAATAGAGATGTTATTTCTTATTATATAGATAATGGTTATTTATCTATTGAAATTCTATTTATTAGAAATGGTAAATTATTAAATCATAAGAATAGTATTTTCCCAATTAATATTGATCCTGAAGATGATGTTGAATATTATATTGCAGATTTTTATAGTCATAATGAGGTGCCAAAAGAAATATTAATTCCTGATACTTTAAATGTAGATAATATTAGAAAAGTTGTAGAAACTAATATTGTTGTACCACAAAAAGGTATTAAGAAAGATTTATTAAAAATGGCTTATGATAATGCAAAGATGAACTTAAATAACAAGATGGAAGAATTACAATCTAATGAACTTAGAACTACTAAGTCTAACGAAGAATTAGCTTCTATATTAAATATGGATTCGATATATCGTATTGATGTATTTGATAACTCTAATTTATTTGGTTCTTTTGCAGTATCGGGTATGGTAGTATTTATTGATGGTAAACCTGCTAAAAATGAGTATCGTAAATATAAAGTATCTGTAGATGTAAATGATGATTATAATACGATGAAGGAAATTATATATCGTAGATATCATAGAGCACTTGAAGAAAATCAAGTATTACCAGATTTAATTATTGTTGATGGTGGAGAAAACCAAATAAGAGCTGCTTTAGATGTTTTAAGTGATTTAAAATGTAATATTAGAGTAGTTGGTTTAAAGAAGAATGATAAGCATAGAACTAATGATTTGATTGATAGTGATTTAAAAACTATAGAATTAGATCGTATGAGTAATGTATTTCACTATTTAACAAGAATGCAAGATGAGGTTCATAGATTTACGATTACATATCATAGAACATTACGTAGTAAAGGTAGTATAAGTAGTATCCTAGATGATATTGATGGTATTGGTAGTAAGAGAAAAAAGGAACTTATTAAAAAATTTGGTAGTGTAAAAAATATGATGAGTGCTTCAGTTGAAGAATTAGAGGAGATTATTCCTAATAATGTTGCAATTGAATTAAAGAAGTACTTAGATGAGAAATATAATTCTAAAAATGATGAAGAAGACGTTTAGTCTTCTTTTTTTCTTGTTTATGGTCGCTATTTATTGTATACTAATGATAGTAGAATAAAATAGGAAAAGTAGTGATTGATGTGAAATTAACTTACAAGTTTAACAATGATGAGAAAGTTATTAATATTGATAGAAAAGAGTATCTAAACCCTGATCATATTCAAGTTTATGCTAGAGAAGGAGATACTATTTACGTTAATGATGGTGATTATGTTTATATAAATCAATTAATTAAGGAATCTAGTAATGGTATTAAATCTTATGCTACCGTTTCTGGTAATGTATCAATAGAGAATGATGTTATTACTATAACAAATGATTCTACTGATTCTTCTTTTGTATCTAGTAAAGCTAGAGAAACTTTAGATGAAGTTAAAAAAGAAGATATTATTAAGATTACTGAAGAACTTGGTATTGAATATGAAAATAAACTTATCGTTGATAAATTAAAAGGTAATAGCAAGGTTTTAGTAGTTAATGCTATGGATATAGAACCTTATCAATTTAATAATAACTATTTATTTGAAGAGTATGCTAGTGTTTTATTAGATACTATTGATTTATTATCTAAGAGATTTAATATTGATGCTTATTTATTATTAAATAAATATGATGATAATAATATTAGAACTGTTAAAGAATTAATTGGAAAACATCCTGACATTAATTTTAAAGTTATTAATGATGTGTTCCCATTTAATACTAATCCTTTAATAGCTAAGAAATTCTTTAATGATTTAAAGTATGAAGACATTATGTTCTTAGATTCATTTGCTTTATATAAAATATATTATGCTATAAAGAATGAATTACCTGTTGATTTTAGATATGTAACAGTTTGTCTTCCTGAACAAGATAAAGCTTATGTTATTAAAACTAAATACGGTGTTAATACAGGATCTTTGATAAATGAAACTATTGGTAATATTACTGAAGGTAAAGATGTTTATTTAAATAACTTTATGAGAAAAGTAAAATGTCCAAATATTTCTTCATTAATTGTTACAGATAATATCAGAACTATCTTTGTTATGGAATATGATGATAGAGTAGTTAATGAATGTATTAAGTGTGGCAAATGTGTAGATATATGTCCTGTTAAGATAAATCCAAAAGCTAAGAAGTTAGATAGTGCTTGTATTAGATGTGGCTTATGTAATTATGTATGTCCTGCTAATATTAATTTAATAGGTAAGGAGAAGTAAAATGAAGAATGGTTTTTTAAAGAGAAATAAAATATTTAATATTAATTTGTTATACGTTTGTAGTTTAATTCCAATCATTTTATTTGCTTTTTATAAAAATGGATATCTAATGTATAAAAACGGATATATGAGTTTCTTTAAATCTACACAATATATTGTTATTCCAATAGTAATTATTGTATTAAGTTATGTATGGGAAGTATATTATCATATCTTATTTAAAAAAGAAGAGAATATGGATAATGTATTTAATACAATTGTGCCATTTGCTAATGCTTTATGTTATTTAGTTTGTGGTCCAATGGATAAATTATATATAACTGTTCCTATTATTGTATTATTAGACATTATTTTGAAATTTGTTGATAAACGTTTGGATATTAATCAAGTAGCTTTATTTAAAATAATCTTATTTGCTTTCTTATCTATATTGGGAATGTATAATAATGCTAATTTATATGAAAGAGCTGTTTCTATTTCTTTTGAACTACCTGATTATTTCTTAGGTAGAGGAATTGGTGAAATAGGAGTTACTAGTGCTGTATTTGCAATGGTTGGATTTATCATTTTAATATTTAATAAGTATTATAAATATGATATTGCTATTTGCTCTGTAGTAGCTTATTGCATTGTAGGATTAGTTATGTACTTTGTAGGAGGCTTAAAGTTTAGTGAGTTATTAATTAATTCATTTACTAGTGGTTTCTTATTTGTATCTATATTTGTTGCTAGTTTTTCTAATGCAACACCAGTTGTTAGAAGTGGACGAATCTTATATGGTTTACTTGTAGGATTCTTAAGTTGCATTATGATTAATGTTTTAGATTTTAATATTGGAATGTATATAGTTATCTTATTATTAGGATTATGTACTCCATTATTTAACAAGTTTAGAGTTAATTTAGATTAAGATACAGTAATGTATCTTTTTTTAATAGACTTTTTATAATATTTTAATTATAATGTTATTTGTTTTGAGGTGATACTATGGATATTAATTTATTTGATTATGATTTACCTAAAGAATTAATTGCGCAAACTCCTTTGAAGGTTAGAGATTCTTCTAGATTATTAGTAATGGATAAAAAGAGTGGCGAATTAAAACATGAATCTTTTCATAATATTATTGATTATTTACATAAAGGAGATGTTTTAGTATTAAATGATACTAAAGTTATTCCTGCAAGACTTATTGGTGTTAAAGAAGAAACAGGAGCTGTTATAGAACTATTGCTTTTAAAAGATTTAGGAGAAGATGAATGGGAATGTTTATCTAAGCCAGCTAAAAGATTAAAAGTTGATACTGTTATTTCTTTTGGAGATGGTATGTTAAAAGCTAAAGTTATAAGTAAGTTTGATGAAGGTATTACTCATGTTAAATTAATTTATGATGGTATTCTAATGGAAATATTAGATAAATTAGGTATGATGCCTTTACCACCTTATATTCATGAAAAATTAGAGGATCAAAGTAGATATCAAACTGTATATGCCAAATATACTGGTAGTGCAGCTGCACCAACTGCGGGATTACATTTTACTAAAGAATTATTGGAAGATATCAAAAATAAAGGTATTACAGTTTGTTTTGTTACATTACATGTTGGATTAGGAACATTTAGACCAGTAGAAGAAGATGATGTTTTAAAACATCATATGCATTCAGAGTATTATGTAATGAGTAAAGAAACGGCAGATATTTTAAATAAAGATAAAGATGAAAATAGAAGAATTATTGCAGTTGGAACTACTAGTACTAGAACTTTAGAAACTATAGCTACAGCTAATAATGGACGTTTTAAAGCATGTAGTGGAGATACTGATATATTTATATATCCTGGTTATGAATTTAAAGGTATAGATTGTTTAATAACAAATTTTCATTTACCTAAAAGTACATTAGTTATGTTAGTATCAGCTTTATCAAGTAGAGAGAATATTTTAAATGCTTATAAAGAAGCTATTAAAGAAAAATATCGTTTCTTTAGTTTTGGTGATGCAATGTTTATTACGAATGATATAAATAAATAAAAAGTACATTTTGTACTTTTTTTTAATGATATTTTATAGTATAATTTAGTAAGAATAGGAAGTGTGTTATGGATAACAATTTAAACGGTGTACCTGTTGCTCCTCAACCAGCACCAGTGCCAGCAAAAAAGAGTCATGTAGGGTTGATTATTGGTTTAGTAATATTATTACTAGTTGTAGTTGGAGGCTTCTTAGCTGCATTCTTCTTATACATTAAACCTAATTTTATTGATGGTGGAAGTTCTTCTAGCGAAGAAAAAGAAGAAGAAAAAACTTGGAGCGAAATTTATGCTAGTTACTTAAAGAAAGAACTAGATGAAGATGAAGCAGAAATTGCTTTCATAGATTTTGATAATGATGATACTCCAGAAATGATTGTATCAGTTGATAGTAGAATTCAAGAAATTGATTATATTAAGAAAAATAAAGTTAATACTATAGCAGTTAAAAAGAGTGGAAAAGTTGATTTATTATATAATAAAGATAATGAAAAAGAAGAATGGTATTTAGTAGATACTTCTTATGGATCAAATACTTATTATAGTTTAAAAGAAACTCTTAAAGAAGAAGGATTAGCTGCTCCAGAAATGTTTACTTCAGAAGCTGCTGCTAAGAAAAAATATGCTTCTTTAGAAGCTGAAGTTAAATATGAAGAAGTAACTGGTAAAACTGCTAGTAAGGTTGCTAAATCTTTAGCTAAAGAAGACGGATATAAAACTGCTAAAACGGTAAGTGATATCAAAAAAGAAATTGAAGAAGCTAATAAAGAACACAAAATTGTTTGTGTTGATCAACAAGATGATGGAAGTAAATTAACTTATAATTTAACTTTTAAACAAAATTTATTAAGTGATGTTGAAATAGTTCTTGATATTGATGCTGCAGAAGTTTTATCTAAAGAAGATGAACAAAAAGTTAAAGATACTTTAGCTCAAACATTTGGATCTTCAACATCTAGTATTACTGTAGAAAATACAAGTGGTAAACATTATAAAGTAACTGTACAATTTACTATTGATAAGTTTATTGAATATTCTGGTATTACTGTTAAGAAAGAAGAATTAACATTTGAAACTAGAGATGAGTTTGTTAAGAGCTTCGAAAACGGCGGTACTACTTGTAAAGTTGACTAATAAAAAAAAGATACTTATGTATCTTTTTTATTTTGTCCAGGAACTTAATAATAAGTTTGGTTCAAATTAGTCATAGCCTTAATAGAAAATAAATTCAACCGCTCTTTTTATTTTTTACCAATTCATCTTTTCTTTGGATTATTCTAATAGTTATACGAAAGTTTCTGTTTTAATAATTCTCGGATAGAACGTTTTCGTATGAAAAAATAGTTTTTCTCCAAGTCTAACTCATAATATAGCAATTAGAATAGGTTGCTTCTTAATTGCTAAATCAAATTGTTTCTAGTTAAGGTTTTATATTATTTGTCAAAGTCTTTATTCTTTTTTAAACTGATGGGTCAGTTAATATTTGTAAGGTATTATAATAGTTTTAATCTTTCTAAATGATAGATTCGGATATTGGGAGTTCTTTGACAAATAATTATTTATGAATAATTTGGAAAATGATAAAACCCCTCCTGAGACAATGGATATTATACTTATTTTTGAAAATAATGCAAATTTTCCTACTTATATGGTATAATTAGTTGACGTTTTTGAGGTGATAATATGAAAATTAAATATAATTTATTACACGAAGAAAAAAATACTCATGCTCGTTTAGGTACTATTGAAACTAATTATGGTACTTATGAAACACCAATGTTTATGCCAGTAGGTACTGAAGCTACTGTTAAAACTTTAAGTGTTGAAGAGTTAAAAGATGTTAAAGCTGGTATTATTCTTTCAAATACATATCATTTATGGTTAAGACCTGGTGAAGATGTAGTTGCTAAAGCAGGTGGATTACACGAATTTATGAAATGGAATGGACCAATTTTAACTGATAGCGGTGGCTTTCAAGTATTTAGTTTAGCTAAACCTAAAGATATTACTGAAGATGGCGTTAAGTTTAAAAATCATTTAAACGGTGATAATCTTCTTCTTACTCCAGAAAAGTCTATTGAGATTCAAAACAAATTAGATAGTGATATTGCTATGAGCTTTGATGAATGTATTGGATGGCCTGCTACTTATGAGTATTGTGAGAAAAGCGTCGAAAGAACTTTAAGATGGGCTAAAAGAGGTAAAGATGTTTTTAATAATCCTCGTCAAAGTTTATTTGGTATTGTTCAAGGTGGCGAATATGAAGATTTAAGAAAACACTGCGTTGAAGAATTAGTAAAAATGGATTTCGATGGTTATTCAATTGGTGGTACTAGTGTTGGTGAAGATAAACCAACTATGTATAAAATGGTTAGATATGGAACTAAGTATTTACCTAATGATAAAGTTAGATATTTAATGGGTGTTGGTGATCCTATTGATATAGTTGAAAATGTATGTAGAGGTATAGATATTTTTGATTGTGTTTCACCAACTCGTTTAGCAAGACATGGCCATTATTTAACTAAGTATGGTAAGATGAATATTAAAAATAGTAAGTATAAAGAAGATTTTTCTCCTTTAACATATGATTGTGATTGTTATACTTGCCGTATGGGATATAGTAGAGCATATATAAGACATTTAATTAATGCTCAAGAAACATTAGGTGCTCGTCTTTTATCCATACATAATATTAGATTCTTAGTTCATTTAACTGAAGAATTAAGAGATGCTATTAAAAATGATAAATTATTAGAATATAGAGAACAATTTATTAAAGATTATTATGGTGAAAAAGGCTTACCATATAAAGAAAATATGAAAGAGATTACAGAATAATCTCTTTTTTTATGTATATATGTTATAATTTAATTGTATTGGAGAGTGATAAAATGGCAGAAGACGAAAAAAAGACGTCAACAAAAAAGACTAAAAAGGTAGAAGAAGTTACTCCAGAAAAAGTAGAAAAAAAGACTAAAAAAGCTACTCCTAAAAGAGAAGCTAAAGAAGTTACTGATTTGGTTGTAACAACTGAAAAAACTCCAGTTAAGAAAAAAACTACAAAAAAGCAAGTAGAAGAACCTGAAGCTGAAGAGGTTAAAAAAGAGGAAGTTAAGGCTGAAGAAGTAAAGGAAGAACCAAAAAAAGAATCAAAGAAAAAAGCCAAAGTAGTTGGTCGTGATTCTAAGAATGGAAAACCTATATATGATGATCCTAATGGTGAAAAACCAGTTAAGTTTGATACTAAAACTGGTGAACCTATTTATGCTGACCAATTAGATGCTAAAAAAGAAGAGATTAAGGAAGAAAAAAAGGATGTTAAGAAAGTTGAAAATTTAACAGTACCTCCTGTTCAACCAGTTATTTCAAGTGAACCTGTTCAAGTTATATCTAGAGGAGATATACCTTCTGAATTTGATGGTAAATTATTACAATTAATTGGATGGTATTTATTAGGATTCTTAGTTACAGTTGTAACTTTTGGAATAGGTAAACCATTTGCTGAATGTTTTATTCTTAATTGGCAATATAAGCATACTAAGATTAATGGTAGAAGATTATGTTTTGATGGTAATGGTTTCCAATTATTAGGTAAATATATTATTTGGACTTTATTAAGTATTATTACTTTAGGAATTTATTTAATATTCTTACCTGTTCAATGGAATAAATGGGTAATTAAACATACTCATTATGAAGGTAATAAGAAACCAGTAGTTAATTATTCATTATTTGATGGAACTACATGGGAATTAATTGGTATATCAATACTAAGCTTTTTCTTAAATCTATTTAGTTTTGGTTTATTAAAAGCATTTACTGATAATTTATTAATATCTTGGAGAGTTAATCATACTACTTATGACAATATTGATATGGAATTTGATGGTAAGGGATTCCAATTACTTGGTAATTATATTAAATGGACTTTCTTTACTATTATTACATTAGGTATTTATGGTTTATGGGTTCCAATTAAACGTATTAAATGGAAAGTTAAACATACTAATGAAAAAGGTGTTAGTAAACATCCTTATAAAGCAGGACTTGCTATGGTGTTACCAGTTATTTTCTGCTTAGTTTGTATTGGATTTGAAATATTTGGTTTAACATTTGTTGAAAAAGATACATGGACTGAGATTAGAAGAGATGCTAATCATTATGTAGAAAGTATTGTTGAAGAAACTAAGAAATATGATGTTAGTCATGTTTTGGCTGAAAGAGTTTCTGATATGTTATATCGTATTAAAGAAAATAAGATTAATATTCCATGGTCTGAAAGATATCAAAGATATTTTGAAGGTAAATGGTATGATAGATTATCTGATAATTATATGAATGAAGATTTAGATGACGAATCTGAAATGGCCTTCATGGATATAGACGGTATAGATAAACCAGTTTTACTTGTTAAACAAGAGGATATGTATAGAGTATATTGGTTATATGAGAAAAAGGTAGAATATCATTATTTCAAAGTAGAAAAAGATAATACAGGATTATATTTAGCTACTGAGAAGAATGGTAAAACACATATGGCTATTGTAGATAATACTGGTGGTGAGTTCTATCATTTAAGTTATATTGAAAATACAGTAAATTATGATGATCATGATATTGTTTATGCATTAGATTGGGAAACATTTACTAAGAAATTAAATGATAAAGAAATTAAACTATCTAATGTTGATGTTCATTTTACGACAGTTGATTTAGAAGATTTATCTGATTTTGATGCATTATTAAGTTATTATTATGCTCATACGGAAAAAGAATATGATACAACTCCTGTTCCAACTACTGATTATAGAGATGAATATATGGCTTTTTTGAAAGACCATTATAAGACAGGTAATATTGTTTATGTTTTAGAAGATACTCCATTATCTGAAGAAGTTATTGTAATGGTTGGAAAAGATAAAACTTATGTTTTAAGTTATGATGAAGAATTAATTGTATCTGAACATATCGGATCACCTTTAAAAGTTTTAAGAGATAATAAAAATAATGATTATTATGTTTTAATTACTAATGAAGGTAAAAATACTTCTTATGATTTTGTTACGTCTATGATAGGTGATAAGGAATCTTACACTGGTGTTAAACAAATTAGAGTCAAAACATCAGATGCTTATAAGGAATTAAAATCTAAAGGTTATAGAGAAGTTCCTAAATCTATTTATCATGTTGAATTAACTAGTGAAAAAGATTTAGATATTGTTTCTAATAAGTTGTTTAAGAAAGAAGAAGCTAAGGAAGAAGAAAAGAAAGAAGAAACTGAAGAACCAAAGGAAGAATCTAAAAAAGAAGAAGAAAAACAGGAAGAGAAAAAAGGTATTAAAGCAGGTAAGTTTGTTTTAGAGTATGGTGATTATCAATCTGATCTTCATGGTATTTATGGAGGAACATATTCTTTATTGGAAGATGGTTCATATATTTATATCAATCCTGATGCTATAAAAGATGGTAAAAAATATACTTTAAAAGAAACAGGTAAATATGAAGTTAAAATTAATGCAGATAAGAAAGTATATTTCTGTATGAATGGTAATAATAAAAATAATACTTGTTATGAAGTAGATAAAGATAATCAATTTAAGGATGCTTTACATTCTGTTAATTTTGATTTCCAAGAATAAGCTCACTATGTGAGTTTTTCTTTTTGACATTATTTTAAAAAATGTTTTTAAAAAGGACCTTTTGCCCTTTTTTAAAATGGCTTTTTATTATATAATTGTTGTGAGGTGGTTAGATGGACGATATTGTTTTCTCATCTCAAGATGAATTATATAAAAGAGTTTTACCAGCTTTACGTAGTAAGAAAAAATTATTATCTAAAGATGGTTTTAAAAGCATAGAACTTCCAGAAATATGGAGCTATATGCGTAACGTTAAATGGTCCAATAAATTTGGACTTGAATTATGTGATATGGTAGATGATATCCTTAATACTTCTAATGTAGATATATCAGAGTATTGTCTAAAAGAAAGAAGAAAGAAATCAACGATTGAAATGAGTTTACCAAAATTAAAATAGGAGGGATAAAAATGGATCAGGTGGAAGAAACAAAGCCAATAACTTATGATGAATTATATGAAAAGATTAAAAAAGTTATTAAAAAAGAAGATGAACTTGATGTAATTAATAAAGCTTATGGTTTTGCTTTAGCTAAACATGGTGATAAGAAAAGACGTAATGGTGATCCTTATATATCTCATCCTCTAGAAGTAGCTAATATTCTTACAGATTTAAATGTAGATTATGTAACTATTGCTTGTGCTTTGTTACATGAAACTTTAAATCATAGTGATGCTACTTTAGAAGAAATTAGAGAAGAATTTGGGGATGAAATTGCTAATATTGTTCATAGTATTAGTAAAATTAATAAATTAGAATTAACAGATGATAAGGATTCTTCTGCTCAATATTTAAGAAAAGTATTAGTAGGATTATCTGAAGATGTACGTGTACTTTTTATTAAACTAGCTGATAGATTACATAATATGAGAACTATTTATGCTTTAACTCCAGAAGAGCAAAAGCAAAAAGCTAATGAAACAACTGCTGTATTAATTCCTATTGCTCATAGATTAGGTATTAATAGTATTAAAAGTGAACTAGAAGATTTGTGTTTAAGATATACTAAACCAGATATTTATAATGATATTTTAGAAAAACTAGATGCTTCACGTGAAGAATTAAATGAATTACTTGAAGAAATGAAAATGAGTATTTCGGAAATTCTTACGGCTAATGGAGTTAATTTTAAGATAAAGGGTCGTGTTAAATCAGTTCATAGTTTATATAATAAGATGGATAATGGTAAGAGATGGAATGATATTTACGATATCTTAGCTTTAAGAGTATTTGTTGATACTGTTCAAGATTGTTATTTAACTATTGGTTTAATTCATAGTAAATTTAGACCAATGCCTAAACGTTTTAAGGATTATATAGCTAATCCTAAAGAGAATATGTATCAAAGCTTACATACAACTGTTTTTGGCATAGATGGTCATTTATTTGAAGTACAAGTAAGAACTTATGAAATGGATGAAATAGCTGAAAAGGGTATTGCATCACATTGGTCTTATAAGGAAAAAGGTTCAGTTAAAATTCAAAGTATGATGGAACAAAAATTAGAGATGTTCCGTAATATTATTGATTCTAATAATAATGTAGAAACTGATCAAGAATTTGCTTCTAATTTAAATAGTGAATTATTAACTGATTTAATATATTGTTATACTCCTAAAGGTGATGTATTAGAGTTGCCTAAAGGAGCAACACCTGTAGATTTTGCTTATCGTATTCATAGTGGTGTAGGAGATAGAACAATTGGGGCTATTGTTAATGATCAAATTGTTCCACTAGATCATGAATTACAAGATGGCGATATTGTAAAAATTAATACAGGTAAAGATGCTAATCCAAATAAGGATTGGTTGAAATTTGTTAAAACACCACAAGCGAAAAATAAGATTAAATCTTTCTTTAGTAAACAAGATAAGATTAATTATGTTAATAGTGGTAAAGAAATGTTAGAAAAGGAAGTTAGAAAAAGAAAACTTTCTTATAGTGAAGTATTTACTCAAGAAAATTTAGATAAAGTTATTAGAGAAATTCACGCTACTGATTTAGAAGAATTATATTTATTAGTTGGATCTTTAAGATATACTGCTAGTTATATTGTAGATTTAGTTTA
This sequence comes from Bacilli bacterium, assembly GCA_017519965.1. The sequence goes on along the minus strand of JAFWRK010000035.1, from coordinate 42,246 downwards.
TCAAGATAAAAAAGATGTTATGGATATTTATCTTGAAAAGGTTAGTAATAGAACTAATCTTTCTCGTAATAATTCTAAAGGAGATATTATTGTTGCTGGTGTAGATGATATTTTAGTTAGTTTAGCTAATTGTTGTAAACCAGTTAAGGGAGATAAGATTATTGGTTATATTACTAAGGGAGAAGGTATCTGTGTTCATAAAGCAGATTGCCCTAATATTAAAAATAGTCATAGATTAATTAGTGTTGAATGGAATAAGAATTCTGATAGTTTTTATTTAACAGATCTAGCTATTAAAGTTGGAAAAGGTAATAATAGATTATTAGATATTATTACTAAAGCTAGTCAAAAAGATATTTATATTGAATCTGTTAAAACAGTTGAAGAAGAAACTGATTTAGTTTATTATTTGACAGTTAAAACAGCAAATGCTAATCAATTAGATAACTTTATTAGTGATTTAAAATCTTTATCTTTCTTGATAGATGTTACGAGGGTGCATAGATAATGAGATGTGTAATTCAGAAGGTAAATTTTTCAAATGTTAAAGTTGATGGTAAAATAGTTGGCGAAATCAAAAGAGGACTTAATGTTCTAGTTGGTTTTACTGATACTGATACAGTTGAAGATATGAAATATTGTGCAAAAAAGATTGCTAATCTTCGTATATTTGAAGATAGTAATGATGTTATGAATCTAAGTGTTTTAGATGTAGGTGGTGAAATACTTTGTATATCACAATTTACTTTATATGGTGATGCTAAAAAAGGTAATAGGCCTTCATATATTAAAGCTTTATCTGGTGATAAAGCAGAACCAATGTATAATGAATTTTGTGATATGTTAAATGAGTATGTCCATACAGAAAAGGGTGTTTTTGGTGCTGACATGAAAGTAGAAATACTTAATGATGGTCCAGCAACGATTATATTAGATACTGATAATTAGTTAGGGGATGATTTGGGTGAAAACTATATTAAAGACTTTTGTTTTATGTGTTGTTATTATAGGAGCTTTATTTATTAGTTATCGAATTTATGATAAAAAGAATAGTGATAGCGACAAAACAGCTGTTTTAGATATTTCACCAAGTGATCCTGTTGTTCAATTAGTTATGGGTAAAATATATAGTAGTAATATTTTTAGAGGTGCTGGTTTTTCAGTAGAAAACTTTACTAATGATGATATTATTCATTACGGAATGGATAATTTGACAAAAGATAATTATAGTATAAAAACTATAGCTCATAAAAAATCATTATGTGAAGTAACTGGTAAAATATTATTTACTTCAACTAGTAACTGTAATATTAAGATTATTAATAATGATTATTTTACGAAATTAATTAAAAATGATTTTAATATTGATGTTGAAGTAAAATTTGATACTTTTACTTATAAAGGTCATTATTGTAAAAATGATGGCAAAAGATATTATTGTTTATTATCTAAATATACGGAAACGAAAAAGAATTTATCTTTTATTCATGAAGCTTATGAAGAGGGAGATACTTTAGTTGTTAAAGAGTATTACTTAAATGTTGATTTAAATAATAAAGATTTATGTAATTTATATTTAAATCCAGAGTATTGTGAAAAAAAGAATGTTAATGAACCAATTGTGGTTCCTGATGAAATAATAATTAATAATGGGGTATTATATCAGCATGTTTTTAAAAAGATAGATGATAAATATTACTATTTACAAAGTTTTATACTTTCAGAAAGATAGGTATTCTTATCTTTCTTTTTTTATGGTAAAATTATTATGTATATTAGAGGTGATATTTATGTATGAGGCACCAAAAAAAGTAAGTGGCAAAAAATTAATTGAAATATGTGTTTTATTATTTTTAATTTTTTGGGGTGTTATTTTACTAATTAATTATAGAAGGTATTGTGATACTAAGAAACCAATTTTAATGATTCATTTAAAGAATGAATATGATGATGGTTATACAGATAATTATGTTGGTTTATTCTATAATATTAGATATTATCGTCGTAATTCTATTACTAAGGATGAAATGGTTCCTTTCTGGAAAGGTATGGAAAATCCAGAACCTACACCAGATTTACCAGTACCTGAAAAAGGTTATCCGATTCCAGAAAATCCTAGAAGTTTAGATAAATTTAGAGGTTTGTTATGGTATTATGATGAGAATGGTGAATTAATTGCCACATATAAATGTATTAATGGTAATTCAACATGTAATAAAGCAACTGGTGGTTGGGATAAATATAATGTTATTGGTAATGATCCATTAAGACAAGAAAAGAAATATTATAGATTTAAAGATATCCATAATAAATATGCTTGGATTGATGATTCATTTGAACAAACTAATGTTAAGTATGGAGATCCTACATATAACAGATTGATATATTTATTTAAAATTGATAAAAATGATCCAGAGATTCTTGCTAAGTATGCTGATATTAAAGAAAGTACTTATGATGAATACTATGAATTAGCAGATGGTTATAAAGAAAACTATATTGTTAAAGATATTGATAGTGGTAAATGGGGAATCGTTCATATTAAGAAAGATGGTACTATTGAAGAAGTTTTACCATTTGAATATGATTCAGTATCATTTGATGCAGATACATTATTCTATATACTTGCTCAAGATGATAAATGGATGATTAAAGATATAACTAATGATAAAGTTATTGCTGAAAATATTACAGCACCTGTATATGATGTATGGATGACAGGTAATCAATCATATTATTATATGACTGGTGTATCACGTATGGTTGCTGGTACAGAACAAATTATGTTTAAAGCATATAGAGATAAGGGAACACCACTTTTAGATGCTGAAGGTATTACAGCTATCTTCCCATTCCCAAGATGCATTATGTATGTTGATTCGAGTGATAATTTATTAAAATTTATGGGATATGATAAGGAAGTTAAATATACTCTTCAATTAAATTTCTCAATTATGAAACATGATGATGTTGTTCATCCAGCTGTTGCTATTGAGTCATATGATAATGAAAGAGTAAGGGTTAAAATATATAGATCTCATAGTCAAAGTAATGAGTATGATTTTGAGTCAGTAAATATTGCAAATCCTAGCAAAAATTAAAGACACTTTAAGTGTCTTTTTATTTACAGTTTAATTGAAAATGACTTTTTATTATGATAGGATAGAGTTAGACATTTTAAAAGGAGCGGTCATATGAATCCTATTGTTTCAGTTATTATTCCAGCTTATAATGCTTCTAAAACCATTGATAAGTGTATAGACAGTGTAATTAATCAAACTATTAAGCATGTAGAAGTTATTGTTGTTAATGATAATAGTACAGATGATACTTTAGAAAAGCTTAATAAGTTTAAACATAAAATTGTTTTAATTAATAACAAGAAAAATTTAGGACCCGCTGCTTCCAGAAATAAAGCTTTAGATAAAGCTACTGGTACATATATTGGCTTCGTAGATAGTGATGATTATATAGATCCTAGAATGTATGAAGAAATGGTTAAATATATGTCTGATGAAATTGATTTAGTATGTTGTGGACGTTTTAATGTGACTAAAAGTGGAATGACTCCAGTTATTAATAAAAGTACAGAAACGGATGCACATAAGTTTTCAGTTACATCAAATTATAATACAGATAAATTGTTTAAAAGAAGTATTATAGAAGAACATAAATTAAGACTTCCGGAAAAGTATAAATATGCAGAAGATTTTGCTTTTGGAGTTAGATATAAATATTATGCTAATAAAATGCATATTATTCCAGAACCTTACTATTACTATTTATCAAATAGTGAAGGCTCTATTACAAATAGTTATGATGAAAATTTATTAAAAATTGTTGATGTTTTACAAGAAATGGTTGATTTCTTTAAAGACAAAGGTGATTTTGAAAAATATGAAAAAGAATTAGTCACTTTATGTGCTGGTTTTTATGTTAGAAGAACAAGAGAGTTTAAATATTTTGATGATGTAGAATTACAAAAAGAATATGTTAAAAGATTTTTGGCATTCTTTAAAAAGAATTTTAAACATTATGTTCATCAAGTTAATGGATTTAAAACTAAATTCTATAGACCTTATAGATGCTCTTATCCTTTGATGATGCTTTATATAAAAATTGTTCAGTTAATGAGAAAGAAGTAGTTAGGAGATTTATTATGGAAAAGTATAAATATAAGTTTTCGGTTATTATACCAATTTATAATGTTGAAGATTATTTAGAAGAAACAATTGAAAGTGTTATTAATCAATCAATTGGTTTTAAGGATAATATTCAAATTGTTTTAATTAATGATGGCTCTCCGGATAATTCTGAAAAAATTTGTTTAAAATATAAGGATTTATATCCTGATAATATTATTTATTTTAAACAAAAGAATGCTGGTGTTTCTGTTGCTAGAAATAAAGGTATTGAACTTGCTGAAGGAGAATTCGTTAATTTCTTAGATAGTGATGATTTATGGTCTTTAGATGCTTTCGAAGAGATGTATAAACAATATACAAAGCATCCTGATGTTCATTTATATAGTTGTAAAATGAACTTCTTTGACGGTAGAAAAGGTAATCATCCATTAAATTATAAATATTCAAAAAATAAAGTTGTTAATATTTTAGAAGAATATGAATATCCTCAATTAAGTTCTAGTTCTATCTTTATTAAGAGATCTTGTATTAAAGATTATAGATATGATAAAACTGTTAAATATTCTGAAGATAATAAATTTATAAATGAAATTATTTTTGATGAACTAAAAATAATGATGCTAAAAAAACCAATTTATTATTATAGAAAAAGATTTAATGGTACTAGTGCTTTACAAGGTCAAACAATGAATTTAGCTTGGTATTTAACTACACCTGATCAAGTTTATAATTATTTGATTGATTTATCTAAAAAGAAGTTTGGTAGAGTAATAGAGTATATTCAATATCTAATCTGCTATGAACTTTCTTGGAGAGTACCTTTTAATACTAAATATGATATGGCAGAAAAAGATCGAAAAAAATATTCTGAATTATTAATTGGTATTATTAATAATATGGATGATGAAGTTATTCTTTCTCATCGTCATTTAGATTTAGCATACAGAGTTTTTTTATTAAAACTTAAATATAAAAAAGATTTTACTAAAGAATTACAATATGATGATGATTCTATTTCTTTGAAAGATATGGTTATTAAGAAAAAATCATTGGGTTTTGTCTTAATTGATCAAATATATATTAAGAATGGTAAATTTGAAGTTTTTGGTAAACTAGATAGAAGATTTGTTTCTGAAAAAGATTTTCATGTAAAAAATGGTAATAAAGATATTAATGTGGAATATTATGAATTAACAAATGATTACAATATTGAAACTTTTAATAAAGAAAATCTACATGATTATATTGGTGTTAGTTTTGTTTTAGATTCTGATCTTAATTGGGACATTGGTTTTTATGATAAAGATAATTATTTGGTTCCTCGTTTTAAAAGAAATGGTATTTTTTCCGAATATTTAATTCATAGTTATCATCATTATAATAATAGAACTATGTATTTTAAACTCAATAAAATATATAATCGTAAAAGAAATATTTTTAGATCTTTTTGGTATGAATTATGTAATGATTTACAATTATTAAAGAATAAAAGATTTAAGGCTTTAGTTGCTCGTTTATATATTAAATTTAATTCTATTTTTAAATCTAAAGAATTATGGTTAATATCTGACAGAGTTAATAAAGCTGATGATAATGGAGAACATTTTTTCCGCTATATGGTTAAAAATCACCCTGAAATAAATGTTTATTTTGTATTGACTAAGAATAGTGTTGATTATAAAAGAATTTCAAAAATAGGTAAAATTATAGATCCAAATTCTCTAAAATATAAATTAATGATTGGAATATCTGATTATGTAATTTCTTCTCAAGCAGAAAACTATGTATTTAATCCTTTAGGAAATGGTAGTAAGTTTGTTGCAGATCAATATCATTATAAATATGTATTCTTACAACACGGAATTACTAAAGATGATTTAAGTCCTTGGATTAATGTTAATACTAAAAAAATGGATATGTTTGTTACTGCAGCTATTCCAGAATATGAATCTTTATTAACTTATAAATATTATTTTGGACCAGATATTGTTAAATTAACAGGGTTCCCAAGATTTGATACTTTAATTGAAAAACAAAAGAAATATAAAGTTAATAATACAATTATGCTTTCTTTGACATGGCGTAATAGTTTAGCTAGTCTTATTGATAAAGAAACTGGCAAGAGAGCATATAATCCTGATTTTAAAAATTCAGATTATTTTAAATTCCTTAATAATTTAATGAATGATAAAAGAGTTCATGAAGCTTTAAAGAAATATAATTATAAAATTAGGTTTATTCCACATCCAAATGTTTTAGTTCAAATGAAGGATTTTTCACTTAATGATTATATTGAAGTTTGTGAAGATGATGTTAATTATCAAAAAGAATTTTGTGAAAATAAAATTCTAATAACTGATTATTCTAGTGTTTTCTTTGATTTTGGATATCTAAAAAAACCAGTTATATATTATCAAGCAGATGTTAAAGAATTTTATTCTGGACAGCTTTATAATAAAGGCTATTTTGATAATGAAAAGATGGGATTTGGTCCTGTATTTTATGAGTATGATAAGTTTGTCGATGGTTTAATTAAAATTATTAAAAACGATGGCAAACTTGAAAAGAAATATGAAGATAGAATTAATAAATTCTTTAAATTTAATGATACAAATAATTGTCAAAGAGTTTATGATAATATAATCAGGTTAGAAGATAGTAAGTAGTAGCTCTTTTACTTGATTTAAAAAAATGATAATATAATATTGAAGGTGACGAGATGAATAAGTTTTTCAAAAATATTAGAAAATACTACAAATATGCTGTTAGATCGGCTAAAGCTGAATTAAAAAGTGAAGTAGCTGATTCATATTTGAATTGGTTATGGTGGGTAATTGAACCATTTGCATTTATGGTTATTTATTCATTTGTTTTTGGTACTATTTTTAAGAATGATGAATTGTATTTTGCATCATTTGTTATGGTAGGTTTAGCATGTTGGGAATTCTTTAATAGAATGGTTACAGGTAGTGTTAAATTGATAATTAATAATAGAGATTTAGTAACTAAGGTTTATGTTCCTAAGTATATTTTGTTGTTATCTAAATCTTTTACATATTTATTTAAAATGTGTATTTCATTAATGCTTGCTTTTGGCTTAATGATTTATCAGCATGTTCCATTTACTTGGTATATGTTATTAATTATTCCTATTATTATTGTTTTATATACTGTTTCTTTTGGAATTGGTATGATTTTAATGCACTTTGGTGTTTCATTTAATGATTTAGGAAATTTGGTTAATATTGCTTTAAGAATGGTATTTTATTTATCAGGTATTTTCTTTAATATTACAAAGAGACTTAAAGGAAAATTGGGCTGGTTCTTATTAAGATTTAATCCTATTGCTTGTTTAATGAATGAAATGAGAAAAGTTACTGTTTATGGTAAAATGTTTAGCTATGAATTATTATGTTTTTGGTTAATTATTGGATTTATATTATGCGCTATAGGTATTCATGTTATTCATAAGAATGAAAATAGTTATGCGAAGGTGATATAGTATGGCAAAGAACGAAGAAAACAAAAATATTGCTATAACAGTTAAGAATTTACATATTACTTATCGTGGTTTAAAGAAGACTAGTATTAGAGCTTCTTGGAAAAACTTTGGAGATAAAATTGAATTGTTCCATGCTTTAAAAGGCGTTAGTTTTGAAGTAGAAGAGGGAAAGATTCTTGGTATTATTGGTAAAAATGGTAGTGGTAAATCAACAATGTTAAAAGCAATTGGTGGTATATTTTCTCCAGATAAAGGTAAAATAGATCTTCATGGTCATTCAATTTCTTTATTATCTATTGGTGTTGGTTTTAATAAGAAATTAACTGGTAAAGAAAATATTTATTTATCTGGTATGTTATTGGGTTTCTCTGAAGAAGAGATTGCTAAGAAAGAGAAAGAGATAGTTGAATTTGCTGATATTGGTAATTTTATTAATAAACCTGTTAAAACTTATTCTTCAGGTATGTATTCTAAGTTAGCATTTGCTATTACAGCTATTTTGGAAACAGATATTATGCTTATAGATGAAGTATTATCTGTTGGTGATGTTCAATTCCAAAAGAAGAGTTATAACAAGATGAAAGAATTAATATCTGATGAAAAGAGAACAGTTATTATTGTTTCTCATAACTTAGATACTATTAAAGAATTATGTGATGAAATATTATGGTTAAATGATGGTGAAATTAAGATGATTGGTAAAGCAGAAGATGTAATTCCTAAATATAAGGAATTTATGAATATCTAATATGAGTATTATTCTGTATTTTATTAAATTTCATTTAATTAGTGTTTATTTCTTTATTAAATTATTTACAAAAAGAAAAGAAAGAGTATATCTTTTAAGTAGACAATCTAGTAAACCATCATTAAATTATTTAGCAATTATTAAAGAATTAGAAAAAAAGGGTATTGATTATAAGGTAACTTGTAAAAAAGTAGATTCTTCGATTAATGATAGTGTAAGAACTCAAGGACATTATTCGAATACTAATGGTTTTTTAGCTAGAGTTTTTAAAAAACTTGGTAGTGCTTTTTCATATTATTTTAGTTTATGGTCTCAGATGATAAATATAGCCTCATCTAAGGTTATTATTGTTGATGGGTATAATTTACCAGTTAGTTTATTAAAACATAAGAGAGGAACTAAAATTATCCAATTATGGCATGCTTTAGGTGCTATTAAGAAATTTGGATATCAAGCTGTAGGAAAAGTAGATGGTGTATCTCCTAATGTTGCTAGAATATTAAAAATGCATGCAGGTTATGATGCAGTAATATCTGGCTCAGAAGGAATGAATCCTTTCTTTGCAGAAGCTTTTAATGTACCAATTGAAAAAGTATTAGCTATTGGTACACCAACAACAGACTATTTAAGAGAAGATCATAGTAAAGTTAAGAAAGAGATTCTGAAAAAGTATCCGGCTTTAAAGAAAAAAATCAATGTTTTATATTCTCCTACATTTAGGAATAATAAGAAATTTAATTATAAAGATTTAATTGATGCTGTTGATTATAATAAAGTTAATTTAATAATTACTTATCATTCTAAAGTAGAAGATATTTATAATGATGATCGTGTTATTACTATACCAAGTAGTGAATTCTCTGTATTTGATGTATTTACTGTTTGTGATTATGTTATATCTGATTATTCAGCATTACTTTGTGATGCAGCAGTAGCTGATAAGAAAGTGTTAATGTATTTATATGATTTTGAGGAATATAGTAAAAATAATGGTGTAAATTTGGATTTCTTTAATGATTGGAAAAACATTAGTTTTATTGATGCTAAACCATTGATGGAAGTAATTCATAAAGATAAATATGATATGAAAATGTATCATAAATTTCAAAAAGAATTTACTACTCCTAAAGATATGAATAGTACTGATGAACTAATTAAATTAATTAATGATTATTTAAAGTAAGAATAGGATTTTATTCTTACTTTTTTATGTTATAATTTATTTAATAGGTGGTATTATTATGGTTGATTTTATTAAATTGATTAGAGTTAAACATTTCTTTAAGAATATAATTATATTTTTACCTTTGGTATTTAGTGGCTTATTTTTTAATATGTCTTTAATTTTACGTGTAATATATGGCTTTATTTGTTTTTCTTTAATTGCTAGTTGTATTTATATTATTAATGATATTAGAGATTATGAAAATGATAAGAAACATCCAACAAAGAAGAATAGACCAATAGCTTCTGGAGCTATATCTATTAAAAAAGCATCTTATTATTGTATATTTTTATTTTTAATTGCTAATATTTTAATAATATTATTTAAGATGCCTTTAATTGCAGCTTTCTTATTATATTTTTATTTTATTTTAAATGTAGCTTATAGTATGAAATTAAAAAATATTCCTTTCTTAGATATTATTATTTTAGTTTCTGGGTTTGTGATTAGATTAGTTTTTGGAGCTCAATTAATTAATATTCCTTTATCTAATTGGTTATTACTTACTGTTATTACGATTTCTTTCTATATGGGATTGGGTAAAAGAAGAGGAGAATTAGGTAAAAACACACGTAGTGTTTTAAAATACTATACTAAAGAATTTTTAGATAAGAATATGTATATGTTGCTATCTTGTTCAATTGTATTTTATTCTTTATGGACAGTTGATTCTAAAGTGGTTCTTAAAAATAATAATTATTTAGTTTGGACAGTTCCACTAGTTATTTTGATGGCAATGAAATACAGTATGAATATTGAGGGTGTTAGTGATGCTGATCCGGTGGAAGTATTATTCCATGATAAATTATTAATTTGTTTAATTCTTATTTATATTGTAGTTATGTTTTTATTATTATATGTTTTATAGGAGGATTATATGAATTTATCAAAAAGAATTAATTTTATTTGGAAATCATTAGTTGTTTTTTCTGTACCTTTTTTAGTGTTATTTTTATCATATAGTTATAGACTAAGATTCCGCTTAATTACTGCAGGTTTAGCTTTTGTTTTAATTATTTTTTTAATTAGAAAGATTCATTTTAAAAAAGTAAGCTATAAGTTATTAGGTATTACATTTATAACATCTTGTTATATAGATAAATTACTAATGAGTTTTTATAATTTTAAAATTCCGAAGATTATTAATTTAATTAATAAATATATTCATATTAAATTTACTTGGAATAGTGTTTTTTTATTTTATTCAATTTTAGTATTTTTTTCTTTATTCTTTTTTGTTTTTCTATTTTATTATTACATTGTTCCAAAAATTAAAGAATTTATTAGCACTTTAACAAAAGAAGAAAAGATTTATTTAGTAATTATTTTGTTTGTATCAGTTATTCTTTGTAGTTTTATTACAACTCATACGGTTGCTTTTGGTAAGAGTAATGAAAACTATGATGTAATATATACAAGTGATAGTAGTAGTTTGGTTAAAAGTGATGCTTGGATCAATATAAATAATCCTGAGAATGATATTCGTCAACCGTTATTTGGTTTATTTTCTTTACCATTTGGTATTCTTGGTCATTTTATTTCCGATTTTGTATTCTTTTTACCACAACCTTGTAGATATGAATTTGCTTTAATGGTTATTCAATTCATTGTATTAGGTGTAGTTACTATTATGCTATCTAGGTTAGTTGTTAAAGATGAAAAAATGAGAAAGTATTTTTATGGATTATTTAGTTTAAGTTTTCCATATTTGATTTTTGGTTTAATTCTTGAACAATATGTATTTGGTTTATTTTATTTAATATTATGTATTTATCATTTTTATCATAATGAAAAAGGACCTAATTATCCATTTATTGGAGCGGTTGGTACTTTATTAACTTCTGGTGTTTTATTTGGTATGACTTATAGAACTAAAAAGTTTAAGGAATGGTTTGTTACTACTTTTAAATTAGCAATGATTTTCTTAGTTTTAATGATTTTTACTGGTCAATTTACTCAGGTATTTACTTTGAAGGATAAAATATTATTTCTACTAAGATTCACTGGAGAGAAAGTTACTTTTATAAATAGGTTCTATCAATATATGTATTTTGTTAGATCTTTGTTTGTTGCTCCTTGTGGCTATATATATTATGGAGCATTCTTTGATCAACCAATTCATTATTCTTATCAATTGATTATGCCTAGTAAGTTAAGTATTATTGGTACAATTGTAATGCTTTTGATGCTTATTAGTTTAATTTTAAACAGAAAAAATAAACTAGCTAAAATATCTGCTTTTTGGATTGCTTTTTCATTTATTATTTTATGTTTAGTAGGTTGGGGATCTCAAGAAAATGGTTTGATTCTATATAGTTTATATTTTTCTTGGGCATTCTATGTTTTATTCTATTTATTATTAGAAAAAATATTTAAAAACAAAACTACATTAAAAATAATTTTATCTGTTATAGTTATAGTATTCTTATGCTTAAATTGTAGAGAATTATATAATATATTACAATTTGCTTTTAGTTATTATATAAGATAGAGGAGGTGTATATTATGGAAAGAAATAAGACTTTGGATTTTTTTAGAGGTTTTGCTGCTTTATGGATTATTTTAATTCATACATGTTTCCATAGTGGTAATCCTTATGTTCCTGCCATAGTCAAATCTTTTTCTTTAATTATTGATGTTCCTTTATTTATTTTTTTAGCTGGTTATTCATTACATTATTCAGAAGGCTTTCAAAAGAATGTTAAAAGACTTGCAAGAATGTATATTTATTATCTTGTCTTTTTACTATTCTTTTTCTTATTTGCTATTATAACTAAGAGTAGTGGTTATAATTTAAATAATGTAGTTAAAGCTTTATTCTTTGAAATTAATGATAAATTACCACTTAGATCTTTTGATTATTCTATTTGGTTTATTCCAATGTATTTTATTGTTACTTCGATAGGCAGTTATTTTTTAAAAGATAAAAATATTAAGATTACTCATCTAATATTTATATTAGCTTTATATGGTTCATGTTTGTATTTTTATAATAATAAGAATATAGCAATGATCTTAATGTATTTGTTCCTTTATGTATTAGGTTATTATAGTTTTTATAATAATTTATCTTTGAAGAAGTTTATTGCTATGTTTGTTTTTATTATTATTTTAAATATTTTGTTTAAATACTTAGGAACTTATGGTTTTAGAAACTTACAAACTGCTAAATTTGATTATGATATTTATTATTTAATTTATTCGATGATTGTAATTACATTAGTTTGGTATTTGCTTCCTATATTTGCTTATCCTTTTAGATTTATTCCATTTTTAGGAAGAAATGCTATACTTTTATATTTCTGCCAAGGATTTAGTTCGAGTATTATATACTATATAGCTCCTCGTGTTCATCTTTATTGGATGTGGAAGTTATTATTGTTATTTGGAATAAATATTGTAATTTGTTTATTATTATTTTTTATCTTTTATAAAATATTTGATATTTTGAAAAGACCGTTAAATAAAGTCTTAGATTGTTGAAAAAGACTTAGACAATTGTTATAATTTAAACACAGTTAGATAAGAGGTGCGTTATGAAAAAACTTAGAGCTTTTATTTCTGATTTATGTAAAAAAAGTAAGTTTATTAGAATAATTGCGAGAAAATGTTTATATATTTATGAGAAGATTAAATATAGTAAGTATTATTATAAGTATAAAACAAATGATAAAGTTATTTTATTCGAAGCTTTTAATGGTCGTAATTATACATGTAGTCCTAAAGCTATGTATGAAAGAATGATTACGATGGATGAATTTCAAGATTATAAAATGGTTTGGGCATTTATTGATCCTGAAAAACATGAAGTAGCGCCATTTAAGAATTTAGAAGTAGTTAAATCTAAAAGTAAAAATTATTATAAATATTGTAGTATGGCTAAATACTGGATTATTAATTCTTTAATGGAAGAAGGAGTAAAAAAGAAAAAAGACCAAGTATATGTTCAATGTTGGCATGGTACTCCTTTAAAGAAATTAAGATGTGATATTGAAGTAAATGGGGCATCTTTAAATACAGCTAAAGAAATTAGAAAAAGAAATGATATTGATGCTAAAAGATTTGATTACTTCATTTCTCCATCTAAATATTGTACTGAGAAATTTACTTCTGCATTTAATTTAAAGAATCTTGGTTTAGAAGATATTATTATAGAAGAAGGATATCCAAGAAATGATTTCTTATTTAATAAAACTAAGAAAGATATCGATGCTATTAAGAAAAAACTAGGTGTTCCATTAGATAAGAAAGTCTTATTCTATATGCCAACATTTAGAGATAATCAACATACATCTGGTGTAGGTTATACATATAAGTTAGCTATTGATTTTGATAGATTAAAGAAAAAATTTAGTAAAGATTATGTAATTCTATTTAGTAGTCATTATTTTGTTACTAATAGTATTGATCTTAATAAATATAAAGGTTTTGTCTTTAATGTAGCTAAATACGATGAAATTAATGAGTTATATTTAATTGCTGATATTATTATGACTGATTATTCTAGTATATTCTTTGATTATGCTAACTTAGGTAAACCTATGATATTCTATATGTATGATTATGATGATTATAAGAATAATTTAAGAGATTTTTATATTTCTTTAGATGAATTACCTGGACCTATTTGTAAGACTCAAGATGAAGTAGAAGAAGTAATTGCTAATATTGATAAAGAAAGTAAGAAATATAAAGATAAATATAAGAAGTTTAATGAAAAATATAATTATTTAGATGATGGGGATGCTTCTTTGAGAGTAATTAAAGTTATTTTTAAAGATGTTTTGGAAGGAGATAAATAGTATGCCTAGAAAGAAAAAAGAACCAGTTGTAGTTTTAACTTATGGAACTTATGATTTGCTTACAGCAGGTCATGTTGAGCATTTTAGAGATGCTAAAGCAATGGGAGATTATTTAATTGTTGGTGTATCTACTGACGAATTTAATGCAATTAAACATAAATCTTCTTATTTAACATATGAAGAAAGAAAATTTGTTGTAGAATCTATTCGTTATGTAGATAAGGTTATTCCTGAAGAACATTGGGATCAAAAACCTGATGATATTAAGAAATATAATGTTTCTATTGTTGCTATGGGTAGTGACTGGGAAGGTGACGAAAGATTTGAAAAACTACGTCAGTATTGTGATGTTAGATATACTTATCGTAGTGGTAAATATTCTTCAACTAATTTTAGAAAACATGTTGATGAATATACAAAAAAGATTGACGAAGAAGGCTAGTTCCTTCTTTTTATTTGATTGAAAAAATAGACTAAACATAGTACAATTATTATAGTTATTTGGTGGTGATGTTATGCCTCAATTGGATCCATTTTATGAAACATTTAATTGGGCTATTACTAATACATGGCCAATGTTATTATTATTTATTGTAATATTAATTGTACTTAGAATTACTAAGTTAATTATTAACCATGAGAAATTAGTTTTATATCAAGATTTTTATAGATTATTATTTATTTTATATATATTACTTCTATACTATATGCTTTTAAGTACGGAGAAAGCATCTAGTGGAATTAATTATATTCCTTTTAAAGAAATATTTAGATTTTCATTTATGAGTAGAGGATTTATTTATAACGTATTTGGTAATATAGCTTTATTTATACCATTTGGTTATTTTGTTTCTGATTATTTAAAAGCTAATAAGATAAGACATATTTTTGTTACGGCTTTTATAATTAGTTTGACAGCTGAATTTATTCAGTATAAAATAGGCCGTACTTTTGATGTTGATGACATACTATTAAATGTTATTGGTGCAGTTATAGGTTATTTTGGTTATATATTAGTACATAAAATAGAAAATATATTACCTAATTTCTTAAAAAATGAAATATTTTATAATTTTTTAGCTGTTGTTGTTTTAGTAATAATAGGTTTTTTTATGAGTAGAATGTGGGGATTTATTTAATGGAAAATGAATTTGAAATAGTAGATAATGGTTTATATTCTGATTATGATTATTTGTATGAGGTTTTAAATAGTACTTTAAAACATGAAAAAGTTAATCATGGTATTTTTAATGTAATATTTGTATTAGATGATGAAATACATAAATTAAATAGAGAATATAGAAATGTAGATAGAGTTACTGATGTTATATCATTTGCTTTAGAAGATAATGATGATTTTAGTTATGGTGATATTAGAATGCTTGGTGATATTTATATTTGTATTCCACAAATGAAAAGACAAGCAGAAGAGTATGGTCATAGTGAAAAAAGAGAATTATCATTTTTAGCTGTTCATGGATTATTACACTTATTAGGTTATGATCATATGAAAAAAGAAGATGAAGAAGTAATGTTTAAATTACAGGAGGAAATATTAGATGGCGCAAATATCAAGAGATGAAATTAAAAAGCGTGGTTTTGGTAGATTCTTAAAGAGTTTTAAATATTCTATTGATGGCTTAGTTTATGCATATAAATATGAACAAAGTATGATGATTCATTGCTTTGCAACTATATGTGTTATAGCTGTAAATATTATATTTCATGTTTCTGCTTGGGAATGGCTATTAACTCTTGTATGTATTGGTATGGTTTTAGCAGCTGAATTAATTAATACAGCTGTGGAAGCTGTTGTAGATATGATTACTTTAGAAGAACATCCTTTGGCAAAAATTGCTAAGGATTGTACAAGTGCTGCAACATTTGTTTTAGCTATGATGGCATTAGCTATTGGGGTAGTTATCTATGTCCCTCATTTTATTGAATTTTTAGAAACTGTAGGTGTTTTATGAAAAGTGGATTTGTTAGTTTAATAGGTAGACCTAATGTTGGTAAAAGTACTTTATTAAATACATTAATTAATCAAAAAATTGCAATTACGAGTAATAAACCACAAACAACTCGTAATATTATTCAAGGTATTTATAATGAAGATGGATATCAAATAGTATTTGTAGATACTCCTGGTATTCATAAGCCTTTAAATAAATTAGGTAAAGTATTAAATAAAGAAGCAGAAAGTCTTACTAAAGATGTAGATGCTATATTATTATTAGTTGATGCTTATGAAGGTATTGGTGCTGGTGATAAGAGAATTATTGAATCTCTAAAAGGTTCAGAATCTCCAGTTATATTAGTAATTAATAAAGTTGATCAAATAAGTAAAGATGCTTTAATAGGTGTAATTAATGATTATAAAGATTTATATGATTTTGCAGATATAGTTCCTATTTCAGCAATTACAAAAGAAAATGTTCAAGAATTACTTAGTGTTATTAAGAAATATTTAGAAGATGATATGAGATATTTTGATGATGGAATGATTACAACAAGTACTTTAAATTTCTTAGTAAGTGAATTTGTTAGAGAAAAGATATTTAGGTTAACTGAAGAAGAAATACCTCATAGTGTTACTTGTATTACTTCATTATTTGAAGAAAAGAAAAATATTGTAAATATTACAGTAGATGTAATAGTAGATAGAGATAGTATTAAGAAGATTATTATTGGTAAACAAGGTTCTTTATTGAAACAAGTAGGTATTGAAGCACGCAAAGATATAGAAGCTTTATTATGCAAGAAAGTATATTTAGAGTTATATGTTAAAACAATTAAAAATTGGCGTGATAAAGAAAGATATTTAGCAGAATTAGGTTTTGATGAGAAGGAAATATTAGGTTAGTAAGTAGATGATTTTATGATAAGTAAATTAGAAGGAGTTATTTTAACAGAAACACCATATGGTGAGCATTCTAAGGTTATTAATATATTAACTAGAGAACATGGTATGGTTGGCGTAATGTGTAATAATGTTAAAAGTGTTAAAAATCCTTTAAGAACTAAAACCTTAAAATTTACTTATGGATATTTTCATATTAAGTATAATGAGAAGAAATTATCTAACTTAATAGATGTAGATATTATTGATAATTTAAAAAATATTAGAGAAGACATTGAATTAATAAGTTATATGTCTTATATAACTGATTTAACTTATCAAGTTGTTAAACAAAATAATGATGAAGAAATATTTGATATTTACATTAATACAGTTTTAAAGTTAAATGAGAAACAAGATCCATTAATATTAACTAATATTATTGAACTTAAATATTTAGATTATTTAGGTGTTGGTTTAAATTTAGATTCCTGTATTAAATGTGGTAATAAGACAAAGATTGTTACTTTAGATCCTGATGAGGGTGGATTTATTTGTCAAGATTGTTATCATGGTGAAAAGATATTAGATCCTAAATCATTAAAATTAATTAGAATGTATTATTTAATAGATATTAAATCAATTAGTAAAATAAGCATTAATGAAAGTATTGCAAGAGAAATCAATTATTTTATTGACAAATATTATGAAAGATATACTGGTTTATATTTAAAAAGTAAAGATTTCTTAAAGAAAATTAACAAGTTATATAGTTAACTTGTTTTTCTTTCGATTTTTAGTATAATATTGTGTACTCAAGGAGGTATTACATGGAAAATATTAAGACAATTGTTAATGATTTAGATATACCTTATAAAAGAGCTAGATTTAGAAAAAATAGAGATTTAATTTTAGAAATAAAACATTCTATGTCTAATTTAGCATTAGATAGAATGGTAGCATTATATGCTCATAATTTAGGTTTATTAGAATATGAAACAGATGAAGTTATAAGAAAAAAAGCAATTCTTGCTAATGTTATGTTATTAAAGCAAGAACCTAATGTTGCAGCATATGAAAGCTTAAGAATAAAATTAAATAGATTAGAACATGATACTGATTATTATAAAACTATTCAGGTAGATTTAAGAGATAGTTTAATAGATTTACAATTACCTGATATTTATGTTTATCAAGGATTACTTGGAATAGATAAGATGAAATTATGTAGACATATTATTATTCCTGGTACATATCAAACATATGAAAATGAAAGTGAAGTTGGTATTGTTATTCTTCCTAAAAATAAAATTGAATCTAATAGAAAATTAAGAAGATTTTATGCTTCTACTAGTTTTCGATATTTAGAAGGTCTATCTAATGATCATAGCTTTGATTTAGAAGGAAAGAAACTTGGTCCAGTACTAATTAAAAAGTAATTGACTAAATTTCTTTTTTTGTTATAATTAGTTCATACAAGTGATGACTGGCTTGGCAACCACGAGCTATATAAATTAAGGTGATTTCTTCTAGAAATAAATAGGATGGAACCGCGGGTTTTACTCGTTCCTATGTTTTTCTAGAAGTTTTTTATTGGTCATCAGAAAGAAAGGTGTTGTATATGGAAGAAATAAAGATGGAAGATATTGTTAATTATTGTAAGCAATATGGATTTATTTTCCAAGGAAGTGAAATATACGGAGGTTTATCTAATACATGGGATTACGGACCATTAGGAAGAGAATTAAAGGAAAATATAAGAAGAGCTTGGTGGAAGAAATTTATCCAAGAAAATCCTTATAACTATGGTTTGGATGCAGCTATTTTAATGAATCCTGAAGTATGGGTAGCATCTGGTCATGTTACTAATTTTAATGATCCATTAATTGATTGTAAGAAATGTAAATCACGTCATAGAGCAGATAAATTAATAGAAGAATTTACTAAAGGAGAAGAAACAGGTGATGGATGGGACAATAAGAAAATTGAAAAATTTATTGCTGATAATAAAATAGCTTGTCCTAAGTGTGGTAGTACTGATTTTACACCAATTCGTAAGTTTAACTTATTATTTGAAACTCATTTAGGTGTTACTGAAGATACTAAATCTAAAGTATACTTACGCGGTGAGACTGCTCAAGGTATTTTTGTTAACTTCTTGAATGTTCAAAGAAGTATGAGAGCTAAAGTACCATTTGGTATTGGTCAAACTGGTAAATCATTTAGAAATGAAATTACACCAGGTAACTTTATTTTTAGAGTTAGAGAATTTGAACAAATGGAACTTGAATTCTTCTGTAAACCGGATACTGATTTAGAGTGGTTTGGTTATTGGAAGAACTATTGTATAGATTGGTTAAAATCTTTAGGTATTAAAAATGATAATTTAAGATATAGAGATCATTCTAAAGAAGAATTATCATTTTATAGTAAAGCTACTACTGATATTGAATTCTTATTCCCAATGGGATGGGGAGAATTATGGGGTATAGCAGATAGAACTGATTATGACTTATCTGTTCATATGGAACATTCTAAGGCTGATTTAAGATACTTAGATCCAGAAACTAATGAAAGATATACTCCATATGTAATTGAGCCTTCACTAGGTTTAGATAGAGCTATTTTAGCATTCTTATGTAATGCTTATGAAAGAGAAACTTTAGATGGTGGAGATGTTCGTGAAGTATTAAAGATACATCCTGCACTTGCTCCTATTAAAGCAACTATTTTACCTTTAATTAAGAAAGCTCATAGTGAAAAAGCTATGGATATCTATGCTAAGTTATGTAAGGAATTCTATGTAACTTATGATGAATCTGGTAGTATTGGTAAAAGATATAGAAGAAATGATGCTGTTGGTACACCATTTAGTATCACTGTAGATGATGAAACATTAGAAAATAATACTGTTACTATTCGTGATAGAGATACAATGGAACAAATTACTTTACCAGTAGATGAAGTAGTCAACTATATTAGAGAAAAAATTGATTTTTAGTGTAAAATATCAGTAAAAGACGGAATTTATCCGTCTTTTTGTTTGGTCAGGAAAAAATATTATGGTAGAATAGGACACGTGTTCAAAGAAGAAGGGTGGTTTTATATGAAGACAAATAATAATGATACTAATATTTTAAAGAGACTATTAACTTCAAAAGATTTACATCTTATGGAAGAAGCATATGGCTATATGAATGGTATGGCTGAAGGAAAATATAGAGATTTTTTATTAAGAAGAATTGATGATGTTATATCAATGGCTAGATATATCGATTTAATGGCTCCATATTCTCTTCATGAAGATTATGATGCTTTATATGGTCGTTTAACATATTTGGAACTAGCTTTAAGACATTTTAGAAATAAAAGTAATGAAGATCCTAGATATAGTTATTCAGAGATTTCATCTAATACACCTAGAATTTTAACTTCTATTAGTACTTTAGATTATGAAAGATATCATGAAGTAGATAATTTAGTATTCTCTGCATTTCATGATCCTAGTCAAGAGATGCCTTTATATCATGAATTAAAGAAAGTTAGAGGAAATGCTTTTCAAGTTATTTATGCTCATAAAGGTGATTCTATTATGATATATGATATATGTTCTGTTATAAAAAAAAGAGATGAGCTAAACTTAGATGAAATTAGAAAACGTTGTTTAACTGAATTAGAAGAAAACAGTGATCCAACTATTCAAGCCATATATGATGATATTGTTTATTCAGCTTTACATTTTGATACTAAGGAACAAAATGGTGGCTATAGATTAGTTAAAGAAAGAGGAATTACTCATAAGTGGTAATTCTTTTTTAGTTAATTAATTTATTGAAAATTAAATAATAATTAGATATAATAGTGAAGTAGAGTAATAGGAGGCTTATTATGAAAATTAGAGACTTATTTAAAAGTGATGAAGAAGAAGATAAATTAGTTGGTACTGAAGATGAGTACTATTCTAGAGAAAGTGATGATACTCAAGATATTTCTAATGGAAATAAAATGATTTTGTTAGAACCAAGAGCATATTCTGAAAGTCAACAAATAGCTGATCATTTAAAAAATAGAAACAGTGTTGTTGTTAATTTAAAACGTGTTACAGCTGATCAAGCAAAAAGAATTATTGATTTTTTAAGCGGATGCATTTATGCTATAGGTGGAAACATGCAAAAAGTAGGTGTTGGAATTTATTTATGTACACCTAAAAATGTTAATGTTCAAGGTAAAATAAGTGAAGATAACAGCAAAGATCAAGAAAAATCCGAAGAAGAAATAGAATGGTAAGAATTTAACCTTTTCTAAACTTTGGGAGGTGAGTTATGGAAAAGTTTAATATTAATAGTAATGGTTATGATATTAATGAAGTAAATAGTTTCGTTAATCGTGTTACTACGGAATATGAAAATATGCTTAATAAACTTAAAGCTAAAGATGAAGAACTTCTTTCTTTACGCAGTAAGGTTAATCATTACAAAGATATTGAAACAACTTTAAATAAAGCTATGTTAGTAGCTGAAGACTCATCTAATCAAATGAAGAAAGTTGCTCGAGAAGAAGCACAACTTATCATTGATGAAGCTAAGAAGAATGCTAACCATATTGTAAATGATGCTTTATTAAAAGCAGAAAAGACGGATATGGAAGCCGATAACTTAAGAAGAAGTTTAAAAATCTATAAAGCAAGAATCAAACAAGTTGTTGAAGAACAATTAAGTATGGTTGATGATGTAGATAAAATAACTATGGATGATAGAGGCGAGTAAACCTCTTTTTTTATTGGCTTTTAAATGATATAATTTATAGGGGATTTATATGAAGAAAATATCAAAGTTTTTAATTATAATTATGGCTGTATTTCTACTTTGTTCTTGTGGTGATAAGGAATATGGTTTAATAGAAATATCAGCTGACGATTTAAAAGAAGCAGTATATGCTAATAATAGTAATTTTGTATTTGCTATTATTAATACTGATTATGATAATTATGAAATGTTTTTAAATGATTTGAAAATAGCTGCTGAACGTGCTGATTTTAATGTTTACTATATTGATTATAAGCATGTATCTAGTGATGTTTCATCATTTATTATCTATGATATTGGATATGATGGTGGTAGTGGCCAATATTTTGCTGTATTTGAAAATGGTAAAATTAATAATAGTGGCTATTATAAAGATTTTGATTCAATGTATAAGAAAATATATACTTCTAAATATCCAGGTAATTTATCTTTAACTAGTGAAGAAGAACAAGAGGATTATATTGCTAAAGCGAAAATGTTATATAGTGAAAATAAGTATAACAGTGCTCGTGATCTTTTAAGTAAAGCATGGCCTAATGAGAAAGCAAAGGAAGAATATAAAAGTAATCCTTATTATCAATTAGTAGGTATATGGGAAAGTTATGAATTCATTGATAAAGATTATAATTATATGAATTTTAGATCATTTTATTTCTTAAATGGTAATGATGATTATTGTTTATTTTATGAAGGTAAAAATATGAAATATGATGGCTTTAAGAAACCTGGTTATGACAAATTAAGCTCTAGATATTATCATATAAAAGATGATATAATATACATGTCTAATAAAGATAATGGTGATTATGAACCATATTATAAAATAGTAAATCTTGATGCAGTTGAATTTAAGTTATTAGATTTAAAAAATAAAAATAAAACAATTACTTTTCAAAGAAGGGATTAATAATGAAGAAAAAACTATTATTGGGTATTTTGGTTGGTTTATGTTTTATTCTTACTGGATGTGGTAAATATAAAGGTTATTGGTGTAATTACGAAGATACAGCAACAATAGTTGTTTTATATAATGACGATATTACTGATGAACAAAAGAAGAAAATTGAAGCTACAATTGATGATTTTGAGAATATTCGAAATAGAACTGAATATACTAAAGATGATTATGCTGCTCAAATTGGTGGAGATGTAAGTGACTTACATAATGCTTATGTTGTAACTTTTAGTTCTCATGATTTTATTGGTGATTATGTTGCTACTTTAAAAAAACTAGATGGTGTTTATAATACTGAACAAGAAATAGCTAAAACTAATATTAGTTTATATAATCTACAAAGTTTTGGTAAATATACATTTAGTGATTCAGATGAAGCTAAAGAAGAAGACTTAGAAACAGGAAAATATAAAATTAAAAAAGGCGTTATTACATTTAAACCTAAAGATTCAGACAAAACTACTAAGTTATTGTATGTAAAAAATGGTTTATTATGTGGTGATGCTGATTGTACGAAGATCTTTGCTAAAAGCGATAGCAAGTGTGGATCTAAAGAATAAAAACTACTTATGTAGTTTTTTTGTTATAATAGAGATGTGATGTTTATGGAAGATTTAAAACCTTGGAAGTATTATAAAGATATACTTAGTATTAATTATGATTATTTAATGCAAAATAACTATAATATTTTATTATTTGATTTAGATAATACGATATTAAATAATAGAGAAACTATAGTTAGTAATGATATTATTAATTTATTTACTAATCTTAAAAGAATGGGCTTTACTGTTTTAATAGTATCTAATGCTTTACCTGGTAGAGTACAAAATGTTGCTAAGGTATTAGGTGTTAAAGGTTATGGATTAGCTTTTAAACCATTTATTAAGAAAATATATAAAATTAAACAAGCTAAGAAGTTTAATATTGAAAATATGGTGGTTATTGGTGATCAATTATTTACGGATATTAAAGCTGCTAAAAAGTTAGGTATTAAATCTATTTTAGTAGATCCTATCGATGTTTATGAACCTTTTATTACGGTATTTAATCGTGGTAGAGAAAACGATTTAATAAATAGAGGTGATTATTATGAGTAAGAAATGTATTGGATGTGGGGCTTTATTACAAAGTGATAATGAAAAAGCATTAGGTTACGTATCTAAAGATGTATATGATAAAGCTTTATATTGTGAGAGATGCTTTAAAGTTATTCATTATAATGAAAAAGTTGTTACTAAATTAGATAATATTAATAAAGAGATAATAAACAAATTAAGTAAATTTGATGGTTTAGTATATTTTATGGTTGATTTTTTAAATATAAATACTGAAACTATGAATACATTTAATTCTATTAAGAATTTTAAATGTTTAGTTATTAGTAAACTTGATTTATTACCTAAGAGTTTTAAAGAAAAGAAAATTATAAGTTTTATTAAAAAAACATATAATGTTAAAGAAGATATTTTATTTGTAAGTTCTAAGAAGAATATTAATACAAAATTTATTTTAAACTGTGCTATTAGTAATGGATTTAAAAAGGTATGTTTTACTGGATATACTAATGCTGGTAAAAGTACTTTAGTTAATAAGATATTAGAAAATAATAATATTGAATCTAGTATTACAACAAGTTTAAATCCTAATACAACAGTAGATTTTATTGAAATAAAGTTAAATGATATAAAACTATATGATTCACCAGGATTTGCTTTAAATAGAAATATTTATGCAGTTGATGATTTTAAATTAATTAAGAAGTTAAATACTAAGAAAATGTTAAAACCAATTACTTATCAAGCTAAGGATAGTAGTTCAATTTTTATAGAAGAATTATTTAGATTATCTCCTAGTATAAAGAATAGTTTAACTTTCTATATGTCTAATGATTTAAATATATATAGATTATTTGATTCTAATAAATTATTAGACTTAGATTATAAAGAATTAAGTATTGATGATAATTGCGACTTAGTAATTAAAGGATTAGGTTTTATTAATATTAAGAAGAAATGTACTATTAAAGTATATAGTAATTATTTAGATTTGATTGAAATAAGAAAAGCTATGTTTTAGGTGGTTTTTATGAGCAAAATAAAAGTAATGAGTGAAAATTTAGCTAATAAGATTGCTGCTGGTGAAGTAGTTGAAAAATGTGCTTCAGTAGTAAAAGAATTAGTGGAAAACTCTATTGATGCAGGAGCTACAAATATTGTAGTAGATTTAGTTAATGGTGGTTTAAAAGAGATTAAAGTAACTGATGATGGTAGTGGTATGGAACATGAAGATGCTATAATTTCATTTTCTAGACATGCTACTAGCAAATTAATTAGAGAAGATGATTTATTCTTTATAAATACATTAGGGTTTAGAGGTGAAGCTTTACCATCTATTGCATCAGTATCTGAAGTTGATTTAATTACATGTAGTAGTGATGTTGGAACTCATATTCATATTAAAGGTGGTAAATTAGAAGTAGATGAACCTAGTAATGCTCGTAAAGGAACAATTATTACTGTTAGTAATTTATTTTATAATACACCTGCTAGATTAAAGTATTTAAAAAGTGAACAATATGAATTGTCACAATCAGTTTCTTATATAGAAAAATTATCTTTTTCTTACCCAGAGATTAAATTTACTTTAACTAATAATGGTAAAACATTAGTTAAAACAAGTGGATCTAATAATTTACTTAAAACAATTCATGAGATATATGGATTAAGCGTTTCTAGCAATATGATGGAAGTAAAAGCTAGTAATGATGATTATGACATAGAAGGTTATATTTGTAAGCCAGAAGTCTTAAAATCTAATCGTAATCATATGATAACAATTGCTAATGGTAGAGTTGTTAAAAATAATGATTTAAATAGAGCTATTAATGATGCTTATTTTAGATATAAACCTGATATTAAATTTCCTATAGTTGTTTTAAAGTTTTATACTGATCCTACTTTAATTGACGTTAATATCCATCCAACTAAGCAAGATATTAAGTTAAGTAAGGTAAATGAATTATATGAACTTATTGTTAAAACTATTGGTGATAAATTACAGAAAGAATTATTGATTCCTAATGCTTTAAAGGAAGAAAAAATTGAAATTGAATTACCTAAAGCTATGGTAAAAGAAGAACCTAAAAAAGAAAAAGATGAAGAAGGAGAACAAGTAGAATTAAATTTATTTACTGATAATACAGTTAAAGAAAAAACTACTCCTTTTAAAAGTATTGCTAATAGAGTTTTAAATCCAGAGATGAAGTTATTGGATTTACAAGTTATTGGTCAAGTATTAGGAACTTATATAGTTTGTCAAAATGATGAAGGTATGTATTTAATTGATCAACATGCTGCTAAAGAAAGAGTTAACTATGAAATAGTAGAAGATAGTTTTAAAAGTAAAGAGATAACAGTTACTGATTGTTTAATTCCTATAACAATCGAATTAAATAGTAGTGATTTCTTACTTATTAAAGAACATATTGATGTTTTAGAAGATATGGGATTTAAGTTAGAAGAATTTGGAATTAATACATTTAAAATTAATAGTCATCCTACTTGGTTAAAGGAAGGATATGAAGAAGAAGTAATTAGAAATATCTTTGATGAAATAATCATGTTAGGTAAAGATTTTGATAGAGTTAGATTTAATAATAAAGTTATTGCTACAATTGCTTGTAAAATGAGTGTTAGAGCAAATACAAGATTATCACAAGAAGCTATGGAAGAAATTATATCTGAATTAGTCAAATGTCGTAATCCTTATAATTGTGCTCATGGTAGACCAGCAATTGTTAAGTTCAGCAATTATGAATTGGAAAGAATGTTTAAAAGAGTAATGAATTAGGGTGATATTATGATAATTGGAATTGTTGGACCAACTGGTGTTGGTAAAACAAAACTGTCTGTTGCTTTAGCTAAAAAGTATAATGCTATTATTATTAATTGCGATGCTATGCAAGTATATAAAGACTTAAATATAGGGACAGCTAAAGTTACAGAAGAAGAAAAAGAAGGTATTCCTCATTTCTTATTTGATATTAGAGATGTTAATGAGGAATATACTGTTTATGATTATCAAAAAGATTGTCGCGAGTTATTGGAAAAATATAAAGAGCGAAATATTATTATTGTAGGTGGTACTGGTTTGTATCTTAAAGCGGCTTTATATGATTATCGTTTTAATGAAGAAACTGGTAGTAGAACTGATTATAGTGCTTATAGTAATGAAGAATTATATAAGAAAGTCTTAGAAAAAGATAAAAATAGTAAGATTCATCCAAATAATAGAGTTAGAATGGAAAGATTCTTAAATAAGGAATTAACAGAACGTGTTGAACCAGTTAAATTATATGATCATTTATTAATTGGATTAACTACTGATAGAGAAATATTATATGATCGAATTAATAAAAGAGTAGATATTATGGTTGAAAATGGTTTATTGGATGAAGTTAAGAATTTTTATAATAATAAAGTTTATAGTAAGCCATTAATGGGTGGTATTGGTTATAAGGAATTATATGATTATTTTGATAATAAAGTATCTTTGGAAGAGGCTTTAAATAAGATAAAGCAAAATTCTCGTAGATATGCAAAAAGACAATATACTTTCTTTAATAATCAATTAGATGTTAAATGGTTTGATGTTGACTTTAATTGCTTTGATAATACAATAAAAGATGTCATAAAATATGTGGAGGAAAATTATGATAGAAGTAGATAGTGTTTCTAAAAAATTTACTAAAGAAATATCTAGAGGTAAAAAAGAAGTTTTTTATGCTGATCAAGATATTTCATTTAAAGCAGTTGATGGTGAAATATTAGGTATTTTAGGACCTAATGGAGCTGGTAAAACAACTTTACTAAGAATGTTGGCTGGCTTACTTACACCAGATGATGGGACTATTAAAGTTGATGATATGACTTATAAAAAAGATAGTGTAAAAATTAAAAAAGAAATATCTTATTTATCTGGTAATACTCATTTATATAAAGACTTATCGCCTTATGAGTTATTTAAAATGTGTGGTGAGTACTATGGTATGGAATACGAAGAGATTGAAAATAAGATTGTCGAATTAAAAAATAAATTTGATATAGATAAAATATTACATCAAAGAATAGGTAGTTTATCTACTGGTCAATTACAAAAAGTTAATATTGCAAGAACATGCTTACATAATCCAAAAATATATATCTTTGATGAAGCTACTAGTGGATTAGATATTTTGGCTAGTAAAGTTATATTAGATTTTATTAAAGAAGAAAAGAAGAATAATAAAACTATTATTTATTCTACGCATTATATGGAAGAAGCAGAAAATATTTGTGATAAAGTTCTTTTAATTCATGAAGGAAAAGTAGTTGATTATGGTACTCCTAATGAAATTATTAAGAAAACTAATACGACTAATTTAAGAGATGCTTTCTTTAAGATTATCAAGGAGGGATAAGATGAGAAATATATTAATTACAATAAAAAAAGAATTAAGAAGTATTTTTAGAGATAAAAAAACAGTTATATCAATGTTTATTTATCCAATTTTAATTCCTTGTATGGTATTACTTTATGGTACTATGGGAGATAATCTTGATGAAGATGCTGTAAGTGGAACAATTGGTGTTAATTATTCATTATCTGAACCAGAAAAAGCCATTTTAAAAGAAATGAAGATGGAATATAATATTTATGATTCTGAAGATGCTATGAATAGGGCTTTTAAAGATAAAGAAATTAGTGGTTATGTAACACAAGATGGTAAAAAATATACTATTTATTATGATGAATCAAGTACTGAGGGTATGGTTAGTTCGGAAATGATAGTAGCTTATTTAGAAGCATATAATAATTATTTAACTTCTGAGTATTTAGTTGAAAAAGGAATAAATGTAGAAGAAGCTTATAATCAAATAAGTTATGATACTAAATCTTTAGAAACGCGTAATTATATGACTACTGTTTTATTATCTGTATCATTAACATATACTATTTTAGCTATTTGTATTTCTGCAAGTAATATGGCAATACTTACTACTGCTACAGAAAAAGAAAATGGTACTTTAGAAACAATTTTAACTTTCCCGATTGAAAAAGGTGAATTAATTACTGGTAAATATGCATCTTCTGTTATTGTTGGATTTATTGCTTCGTTAATTAGTTTTGCTTTAATGACTTTAAGTTTCTATTTTGGAACTAAGACATTTAAAACTTTTGAAGGAGTAAGTTTAAATGTAAATCTATATTCTGTAATAGGATCATTAGTAACTTGTTTCTTAGCTAGTGTATTTATTTCAGGAATTGCAATGTATTTAACAGCATTTGCTAAATCATATAAGGAAGCACAAGGTAAGATATCTTTGATAAATATGATAGGTATTTTTCCAATATTTATCACTTTATTAAATATTAATATTACTAATTCATTCTATTTAATTCCTATTTGTAATTATGTTCAAATTATTAATGATTTATTAATAGGTAAAATGGAAATGACTAATTTATTAATTACATTTGGTTCAACAATTGTTTATACAGTAGCTATTGTTAAACTAATAATTAAATTATATAATAGCGAAAAAATATTATTTAGTAACTAAAAAAAGAAGCATTATGCTTCTTTTTTAAATTCTAAATAGACATCTTGATTAAATACATGTTGATTTTTTTTATCAATATCTAATAATTTATCTGTATCAATTAAGAAATAATTATATTCTAAAGTATCTGGTCCAGTGGAATTTACTGGGTCATCCCAAGTTAAATCTAGATGTCGCCATTTACCATCAATATATACGGCATTCCAAACATGATTATCAGATGATACTTTATAATTAGGTATATTTAATTTATCTAAGATAACTGCCATAGTATCTGAGTAACCACTACAAGTAGCGAAGTGTTCAAATAATAAACCTTGGATTCTAGCTGAATCATATGGTGAATCTTTTTTCTCAGCTCTTTTTGTATCATATTTTGTATTATTTATAATATAATCATGGATTGCTCTTATTTTTTCGGTATCAGTCATACCTTCTTTAATGTTATTTTTTATTATTTCGTCAATTACTTTATTATCTTTTTCAATTTCTTCTTTTGTATATAAATGATTTACTTCTAATGTAACCATTCCGGTATCATCATAAATAGTTTTTAATGACGAATAACTATTATATGGATTTACATAGTTATTTATATGGGATAGGTATTCATCATTATTACTTAATTTTCTAACATCTTCGATACAATCTTCATATTTCCTTGGACAGTAGAATGTAAATTCATCCCAACCTTGATTTAATACTCCATAAACGATATTTATTAAATCTTCGTTAGAGTAGGGAACATAATCTTTACTATTAGATAGATATTTATATTCATAATTTCTTGTATATTCATTACCAGGTAATATTTTAACTGTTCGATCTTCTTTTAAATTATTTATGTATTCACTAAATTTGCTTTGAATTTTATTATAATTTATAAGAATAAAGATGATAACAGCTATTGATATTACAAATGATATAATTTTTTTTATTTTTGTCATATCATCACCAGAAATATTATATCATATTATGGCAATAAAAAAATGAAGTAAATTACTTCATATCTTTTACTTTTTTATTTAATCTTGATTTTTCTCTATCAGCAGTGTTCTTTTTCATAACACCTTTGCTAACAGCTTTATCAATGTTCTTTTGTACTTTTTTAACAGCTTCAGTAGCAGCGTTTGTATCTTTAGCAGCTATAGCTTTTTCACATTCTTTTATAGTATTTTTAACTCTAGCTTTGTAATCATGATTAGCTTCAGTTTTTTTAGCTATAACTTTAATTCCTTTTTTAGAACTTTTAATATTAGCCATTCTTCGTCGCTCCTTCCCTTGAATACAACTAAGATTATACTAAAGTTTGTTTTTATTTGCAAGTATTTATTATATTTTGTATTTTCTTATTTGACTTCGTGTGTTTAATTGTGCTATAATCTTCCCCTTAAGGAGAATTTATATGGAAGATAATAATAGAAAAAATTATTTATTAGTTATTAAAAGAGGTAAAAATGATTATCTTCCTTTAGAGTGGTTTAAATCTTCTATATATAAAGGACAAGACTTAAATTCTTTACTTGGTATTGATGCTTTTACATCTTGTTATGAAGATTATGAACTTATTCAAGAAGCTTTAAATTTAGGTTTAGTTGATTTAGATGATAGATTTATTGAATTTGCTATTATATTTTATGAAAAAGGTAAATGGAGAGAATTGAAAGAAGGACCTATTTTTATAGATAGTCATGTGATGAAAGAAGATGAATTCCTTGATTATTTAGCATTTAGATCTGGTGATAAAGTATTTATTAATAATGTATGTACTTTATTCGGTAAGGGTTTTACTTCTAATGCTTCTAAACAATTCTATATGATTTTAAAGAATATTGAATCATTTAGATTAAATGGTGATGAATATCTTCGTAGAGCATTAGAACCTTTTAAAACTATGGATTATGAAGAAAAAAGAAAATTAAGAGCTATGGTTAGTACTAGAGTTATGAATGAAGTTACTGGAAAGCAAAATAATGGTAGTTCTAAGGTTTACAAAATAAATAATAATGATACAATATAATTGGTGATAGATATGATTAGAGCAACTAAAGAAGAAGTTATTTGTGATATTAAAGCTGTTACTCATTATACTGATAAAGATTTTGAAGGTAAAACATATAATCAGTTATGTGCAATGAGAGCGAGAATTTTTACGTCTATAGATATGTATTACAAAGAAATATTTAGATATTTTAAAGAACATCCAGAAGAAAGAACCATGTCTGATCAAGATTTAAGATTATTAAATTATAATGAATTAGCTGATTTAAGAAGAGAACTTGGCTTAGCTAGAAAAAGAGTTACTAAAGTTAGTGAAGCACCAGAAACAGCTAAGAAAGCTAGAGAAGTTATTGCTAGAAAAGAAGTTAGAGAATTAGCTAGAGATATTATTGTTAGTGAAGATCAATATGAAACTCAAGAATGTTTCTTATATGCAGAAGAAATAAGAGAAATGGGTTATGCTGATTATACTAAAGATCAATTATTAAGAATGGGAATTATTCCATTAGAGGTTGAAGAAAGTCATTTAAAGAAATGACTTTTTTATTTGTGGTATAATAATTATATGATTAGAGGTGGTTTTAATGAGTTTTGAGCATAACATTGATAGTTTTGTGAAGTATTTATCAAACGAAAAAAGATATCCTCTAACGACCTTAAATAGCTATAAAAGAGATTTAGATATTTATTATGGGTTTATTAAGTTGAAGAAATATAATTATTTAACTATTAATAAAGATGAAATAAGAGAGTTTTTAAAATATTTAGATAGTTTAAGTTATTCTAATAGTACGGTATCTAGAATACTTAGTGCTTTAAGACATTTTTATTCTTATTTAGTAATGGAAGGTATTATAGAAATAAATCAGTTTAAATTAATTAGAAATCCTAAAAGAGAAAAAAAGTTACCTAATTTTTTACAACCAGATGAATTAGAAAATATTTTTGATTCGATTGATTTAGATACGGATTTAGGTTTAAGAAATAGGTTTATTATTGAATTATTATATGCTACTGGAATTCGTGTATCAGAATTAACTTCTTTAAAAGTAAATGATATTGATAGACGTAATAAGGAAATTAGAGTATATGGTAAAGGTGGCAAAGAAAGAATTGTATACTTTGGTGATTATGCATTAAAGTATTTAGATATTTATTTAGATGAAGTAAGACCTGTTTTATTAAATGGTAAAAGAAGTAATTGTTTGTTAATTAATAATAATGGTGGAGATTTAACTAGTAGAGGTGTCGAAGATATCGTTAATAAGGTAGTTAGTGATGCAGCTTTAAAGCATCATATATCTCCTCACGTACTTAGACATACTTTCGCTACAGATATGTTAAATAATGGTGCAGATTTAAAAAGTGTTCAAGAACTATTAGGACATTCTTCTTTAAGCACTACTCAGATATATACTCATGTTACAAATGATCGATTGAGAAGCGTTTATTTAAAATCTTTTCCAAGACAAGGAGAAAATGTTGACAAAAGAAAATAAAGGTGTTATTTTGTAGTTAGTGAGAGCACATAAGTTTAATTTACGAGCTGTGCTGGGCGAATACCTACACGTATTAACGGAGTCACGAATATTTTGTTCGTGGCTTTTTTATATCTTTTAAATAACACGAACACAAAAAGAAAGAGAGGTGATATTTATGATGACAGCCATTTATTTTACATGGTCAAAAGCGCTAGGGGAAGTCTGCCTAGATGGAAAATTTATAATACGATCTACACTGGAAGAGGTCTATTTTGTCATACGTAAATATCTCTATCTGGTGTTCGGTCGTACTCTTGGTGAGTATGTATAAAGCTACATAGGGAATAAATAATCCTACACGAAGTAATTCGGAGTCACATGTTATATGTGACTCTTTTTTGTTTAAAAGATAAAAATAATTAGAAAGGATGAAATTTATGGAAACGATAATGGAAACTGAACGAGTCTATTTCGTTAGAATGAATGAAAAGTATGTGGACTTTTATGTTGAGAATATGAATAATCCAGAAATATATCAATATATTTCAAATAGTCCACGTATATATACTCGTGAAGATGAAATGGGATGGATTAAAGCCAACAAAGATACTGATCAATTCACTGTAATTGAAAAGGTAACTAATAAACCTATTGGTACAGCAGGATTTCATGAAATAAAGAATGAAACTGGAGAAATAGGTATATGGATAACACCAACTGCTCAAGATAAACATTATGGACAAGAAATAATTAAAAGAATAATTGATTATGGATATAATGTCATGAATGTTAAAAGAATTACTTTAAAAGTACATGAAAATAATCCGAGAGCAGTTCACGTATATGAAAAGATAGGATTCTATAAAAATGGTAGACCTAAGAAAATAACTGATGGTATAGGAAATCCTACTAGAAGTATACATATGACTTATAGAAAAGAAAGAAGGAATTAAGATGAAATGTGGGACAAATCCCTCAAAACGAGTGGAAAGATGCCTTAAATGAGTTTATTAAAGATTATAAGAATAAAAAGGAAGTTGAAGCAATATTATTAATAGGAAGTTATGCAGTTAATAATAACAATAAATATAGTGATATAGATGTTTATATGATTTTAAATGATAAATGTGGTTACCGTGAAAGAGGTAATAAGAAAGTTGGTAATTATATAATTGAATATTTTATGAATCCAATTTATAAAGTTGAAGATTATATTCTTAATGACAAACGAGGACATGGTGGCAGTGTTGCTAATATGTTAATTAATGGAAAACTATTATATGGTAATCAAAGAAATGTAAATAAACTTAAGAAGAAAGCTCTTATTGCTTTAAAGAAAAAGAATGAATATGACATTATGAAATATTATCGATGTTGGGATGCTTATGAAGATTATAAAGCGTGTAAATACCATAATAAGATGCCATATTATCAATGTTTAAAATATTTAGTTGAAGCTTATTTATACAATAATGATTATTATATGTTACCTGAACATAAGATAGAAAGATTCTTTAAAGATCCTTTATATCGTAAGAAATATAACATCGATAGATTTCCTAATAATAGATTTAATGAACTAGTTATTAATTGTTTTGATTATCCAAAGAAAGATAATCTTGATAAACTTTATGAATTTGTTATTAAAGATGGCAAATTTGATATAAATAATTTTGTTTTAAAAGAAATAATGGAAGAGAGGTAAAAGATATGATAAGAAAAATGCAGCATAAAGATTTTCTAGACGTTAATCGAATATTTATGCAAGTGCAAATGATACATGTAAATGGTCGAAAAGATATCTTTCTTCCTCTGGATCCTTGTCCCTATCGATAAATTTAAAGAAAGAATGCATTCTCATAAATTTATTAAGTTAGTATCAGTTGATTCTAATAATAAAGTTAATGGATTTATGTTTGCTGAAATAGGATTTGTTGGTGGAGATTTAACTAGAAGAAGAAAGTTAATGCATATACATGAATTAGGAATAGATTCTTCAAACCGTGGTACAGGTTTTGGTACAGAGTTAATGAATGAAGCTAAGAAAATAGCTAGAAGTAAGAATTGTGAAGAAATTATTCTATCTGTATGGGCATTTAATAAAAATGCAATAGACTTTTACATAAAGAATAATCTTGAAGTACAAACTTTAAGAATGGAATTTAAATTATAGAGAAAAGGGGTGAAAATATGGAAAGACTTAGACTAGTGAGACCATCAATAGATTATCGTGAAGATGCAATTAATTATATAAGAGAACATTTAGAATGTGGTTCCAATATAAATGGTTGTGGTGGACTAGATAGATATGTTTCTTTAAATGAGGAACACTATGAGGAATGGTTAAATCGTATTTACGATGCTATATATAATGTGGATGATGATCGAGTCCCTTGTTTAACATATTTTTTAGTTCGTGAGAGTGATAATAGAATAATAGGGATGAATAATATAAGATGTCGTTTAAATGACAGGTTAGCTAGATGTGGTGGTCATATAGGTTATGGTATTAGACCAAGTGAAAGAGGAAATGGTTACAATCACTATAATCTATATCTAGCATTAGAAGTTTGTAGATGGTATGGATTAGATACTGTTGTATTAGATTGTAATGTATCTAATCCAGCATCGGAAAGAACAATGATTGCTTTAGGTGGAATTTTAATTAACGAATTTATTGATCCATATGATAATGAATTGTGTCATAGATATGAAATAAACGTTAATGAATCACTTGAAAATTATAGAGACTTATATGGTCAATGTGATAATATAAATATAAGAAGATAAGAGGTGAAAGTATGAAAGCTATAGAAGTTAAAAATCTTTCGAAAACTTTTAAAGTTAAGATAAAAGATAAAGGTTTAAAAGGTAGTTTAAAAGCTATATTTAAGCCTATATATAATAATAAAAAAGCAGTTAATAATATTAGTTTTTCAGTTGAAAGAGGAGAAGTACTAGCTTTTATTGGTCCAAATGGAGCTGGTAAATCAACTACTATAAAAATGCTTACTGGTATTTTATATCCTACTAGTGGAGAAATATCGATTATGGGTATAAATCCACAAAAGGAAAGAAAAAGACTAGCTTATGAAATTGGTACTGTTTTTGGTCAAAAAGAACAATTATGGATTCATTTAACACCTTATGATAATTTTAAATTCTTTGGTGCTATATATGATATTCCAGAAGCTGTAGTAGAGAAGAGAATTGATGAATACAAAAGTATTTTTGAATTAGATGAATTTATTAATACTCCTGTTAGAGGTTTATCTTTAGGTCAAAGAATGATATGCGAAATAGTTGCTTCATTAATTCATGAACCAGATATATTATTCTTAGATGAACCTACTATTGGATTAGATCCAGTTATAAAAGAAAAAATAAGAGTATTTATTAAGAGATTAAATAAAGAAAAGAAAACTACTATTTTTCTAACTAGTCACGATGTTGGCGATATTGAAAAATTATGTAAGAGAGTCATTATAGTTAATGATGGTAAGATAGTTTTAGATGATACTATGGAAAATTTAAAATACCATTATTTAGATAAAAAGATTGTGGAAGCTAAGATGAATACTAAAGTTAATTTAGATGAAATTGATGGTATTACTATTTTAAAAGATAAAGATTATAACTTGAAATTAGAAGTAGATTTAAGTAAGAAGAGTATTACTGATGCTATTAAATTATTAGATCCGGATCATATTTTAGATATTAATATTTCTAATGTACCTTTGGAAACTATTATTAGTAGTATTTATAAAGGAAGTAAGAAATGAAAAAATATTTATATGTAATGAAGACTACATTTAATGATTCATTACAATATGCTTCTAATATATTATTTAGAATTGCTGGATTTGTAATTACTTTATTAATTTTAATTAGTTTGTGGTCTTTTATTTATAAAGATAGTGAATCATTAATTAATGGTTATTCTTTTAATCAAATGATTTGGTATTTATTACTTGCTGAAATGATTACTTTTGGAGCCGGTAGTAAAGTTGCTACTGATGAAGTAAGAAATAATATTAAATCTGGTAATATTGCTTACCAAATTAATAAGCCATATCATTATATTGTATTTGTTATTTCTAAATATTTAGCTGATACGTTTATTAGATTTACAATATTTTCAATTATAGCTATTTGTTTAGGTTTAATATTTGCTGGATCAATTGATGGATTTAATATTCATACTTTATTAAGTGGTATAGTTATATTCTTTTTAGGAGTATTAATTACTGGTTTAATGAAAATATTAATTAGTATGTTAGCTTTTTGGGTTGAAGATTCTAAACCATTTCAAAATATTTATGGAAAAATTGTATTAATATTTGGTGTTTTATTCCCTTTAGAAATGTTTCCAAATATTGTTCAAAAGATTATTAGATATAACCCTATATATGGTGTTTCTTCAGGACCAGCTAGTTTAATTATTAATTATAGTTTCAATGGTTTTAAAGAAGTTTTAATTACACAATTAATTACAATTTTAGTTATTTTATTATTACTTTTTGTAATATATGGAAAGGGGGTAAAGAAGTTAAATGTTAATGGAGGTTAAAAATAATTTAAAGATAATGTTTTTGTCTTTTAAATATAATTTAATGAGATGCATGGAAAATAATATTGCTTTTATGACATCTATTGTATCGATGATACTTAATAATGCATCTTTTATTATTCAATGGCTTACTATTTTTGGCATATGTAATAATTTAGGTGGTTATAGTTTAAATGATGTAATGTTGTTCTGGGCTTTATCTAGTGGAGCTTTTGGTATAGCTCATATATTCTTTAATGGTATTATGAAGATGCCAGAGTATATTGAAGAAGGTAAACTAGATGCTTATTTAGTAATGCCAAAGAACACTTTATGTTATTTAGCTACATCAAGTTTAGAACCATCGGCTTTTGGAGATTTAATATATGGATATATTGCTTTAATTGTATTTAATTTTAGTATTAGAAATTTATTCTTATATACATTCTTAATTATTACTGGTGGTTTAATATATGCTAGTTTCGTATGTATATTTAATTCGTTAACATTTTATTTCTATAGATCTAGTATTATTATTGATGCTTTAGAGAATGCTATGATAAGTTCTTCTTTATATCCTGATATTATATTTAATAGGTTTGTTAAAATTATCTTTTTTACATTAATACCAACAGCATTTTCAGTTTGGATTCCAGTTCATATAATTATGGAGTTTGATATAACTTCTTTGCTTATTGTAATTGCATTTACAATATTCATTATATTGTTAGCATTTTACACTTTTAATAAAGGCTTAAAAAACTATTCTTCAAGTAATTTAATGGGCGGTAGAAGCTAGAAAAAATACTTATTGTTATATTAATAATTTTTATGGTAAATAGACTGTAAAGACAAGAGATTATATCTCTTGTTTTTACGTTTTTTGGTATAATATTGTGTGTGTCATAAAAAGGAGGAATCATTGTGCACAAATATGTATACCTTTTTAAAGAAGGAAATGCTGATATGCGTGAATTACTTGGTGGTAAAGGTGCTAACTTAGCAGAAATGACTAATATTGGATTACCAGTTCCTCAAGGATTTACAATTACAACAGAAGCATGTACTCAATATTATGAAGATGGCAGAGAAATTAATGATGAAATTCAAGGCCAAATCAATGAGTACATCGGAAAGATGGAAGAAATAACTGGAAAGAAGTTTGGTGATAAAGAAAATCCTTTACTTGTTTCAGTAAGATCAGGAGCTAGAGCTTCAATGCCTGGTATGATGGATACAATTCTTAACTTAGGTTTAAATGAAGATGTTGTTGAAGTTATTGCTGAAAAGAGTGGAAACCCTAGATGGGCATGGGATTGTTATAGAAGATTTATTCAAATGTATTCTGACGTAGTTATGGAAGTAGGTAAGAAATACTTTGAAGAATTAATCGATAAGATGAAAGCTAAAAAAGGCGTTAAACAAGATGTTGAATTAACTGCTGAAGATTTAAAAGAATTAGCTTCTCAATTTAAGAAAGAATATAAAAAGAAAATTGGAAAAGAATTCCCTAGTGATCCTAAAGAACAATTAATGGGAGCTATTAAAGCTGTATTCCGTTCATGGGATAATCCTAGAGCTAATGTTTATAGAAGAGATAACGATATTCCTTATTCTTGGGGAACTGCTGTTAACGTTCAATCTATGGCATTTGGTAACATGGGTGATGATTGTGGTACTGGAGTTGCATTTACTCGTGACCCAGCTACTGGTGAAAAAGGTTTATTTGGTGAATTCTTAACAAATGCACAAGGTGAAGACGTTGTTGCTGGTGTTAGAACTCCAATGAAGATTGCTGAAATGGAACAAAAATTCCCTGAAGCATTTAAACAATTCCAAGAAGTATGCAAAACTCTAGAAGAACATTATAGAGACATGCAAGATATGGAATTTACTGTTGAACATGGACAATTATATATGTTACAAACTCGTAACGGTAAGAGAACTGCTCAAGCTGCATTAAAGATTGCTTGTGATTTAGTTGATGAAGGAATGCGTACTGAAGAAGAAGCTGTAGCAATGATTGATCCAAGAAACTTAGATACATTATTACACCCACAATTTGATGCTAAAGCATTAAAAGAAGCAGAACCTATTGGTAAAGGTTTAGGAGCATCTCCTGGAGCTGCTTGTGGTCAAATAGTATTCTCAGCTGAAGATGCTGAAAAATGGGCTGGAGAAGGTAAAAAAGTTGTATTAGTTAGACTTGAAACTTCACCTGAAGATATTACAGGTATGAAAGTTGCTCAAGGTATCTTAACTGTTCGTGGTGGTATGACTTCACACGCAGCAGTAGTTGCTCGTGGTATGGGTACTTGCTGTGTATCAGGATGTGGCGATATCGCTATGGATGAAGCTAAAAAACAATTTACTTTAGCTGGTAAAACATTCCATGAAGGAGATGTAATCTCTATTGATGGTTCAACTGGTAATATTTATGACGGCGCTATTAAAACAGTAGATGCTACAATTGCTGGTGAATTTGGAAGAGTTATGGAATGGGCTGATAAGATCAGAACATTAAAAGTTAGAACTAATGCTGATACTCCAAGAGATACTAAGAAAGCTATTGAATTAGGAGCTGAAGGTATTGGATTATGCCGTACAGAGCATATGTTCTTCGATGAAGAAAGAATCTTCAACTTAAGAAGAATGATTCTATCTGAAACTGTAGAAGATAGAGAAAAATACTTAGATTTATTAATCCCTTATCAAAAAGGTGATTTCAAAGCTATGTATAAAGAATTAAAAGGATTACCTATGACAGTTCGTTATATCGATCCTCCTCTACATGAATTTATTCCAAAAACTGAAGCTGAAATGAAAGAATTAGCTAAAGCTATGGGAATGACTGTAGAACATATTCAAGAAGTATGTGATGAATTACATGAATTCAACCCAATGATGGGACATAGAGGTTGCCGTTTAGCAGTTACTTATCCAGAAATTGCTAGAATGCAAACTAGAGCTTTAATTGAAGCTGCTATCGAAGTTCATGAAGAAGACGGTTATGATATCGTTCCTGAAATCATGATTCCATTAGTTGGAGAAAAGAAAGAATTAGATTTCGTTAAAAATATCGTAGTAGAAACTGCTGAAATTGTTAAAAAAGAAAAGAAATCTGATATCCAATATCATATTGGTACAATGATTGAAATTCCTAGAGCAGCATTACTTGCTGATGAGATTGCTGAATCAGCTGAATTCTTCTCATTCGGAACAAATGATTTAACTCAAATGACATTTGGTTTCTCAAGAGATGATGCTGGTAAATTCTTAGGTTCATACTATGAAAACAAGATTTACGAACAAGATCCATTTGCTAAATTAGACCAAAAAGGTGTTGGAAAATTAGTTAAAATGGCTGTTGAATTAGGTAAAAAGACTAGACCTGACATTAAGCTAGGAATCTGTGGTGAACATGGTGGAGATCCTCAATCTGTAGAATTCTGTCATAACGTAGGATTAACTTATGTTTCTTGCTCGCCATTTAGAGTTCCTATAGCTAGACTAGCTGCTGCACAAGCCGCAATCAAAGCAAAAAACAATAAGTAATTAAAATTATAAAGACTAGAGAAATCTAGTCTTTTTTATATTACAAAACTGTAATATTAGAATAATTATATAAATGTTATAATATATCTAGGTGATTTCCGATGAAAAGAATAATGATAGTAGAGGATGATAAAACAATAGCAGAAGAATTATTATTTCTTTTGAATAATTCTGATTATGAAGGAATTATATTAAAAGATTTTGAAAATTCTAAAAAAGAAATATTAGATGCTAATCCAGATTTAATACTACTTGATATAAACATTCCTTATTTAAATGGTGAATTATTATTAAAAGAAATAAGAAAAGAATCCAATATTCCAGTCATTATGGTTACTAGTAAAGAGAGTGAAGCAGATGAAGTAATTTCTTATTCATATGGAGCTGATGATTATATTACAAAACCTTATAATCCAACAATTCTTTTACTAAAAATTAATGCACTACTAAAAAGATGTGAAAATAATAAAAGTATGATTACCTATAAGGATATTGTTTTTGATATAGGAAAAGGTATAGTAAAAAGAAATGATAAAGAAATAATATTAACAACAAATGAAATTATAATTTTTAATTTATTATTAAGCAATAAAGATAGAATTGTTACTAAAGATGAACTTATGACAGATCTATGGAATAATGATGAATACATTAATGAAAATGCTTTAACAGTTAATATTAGTAGATTAAGATCTAAATTATCTGATTTGGGTTATGAAGATATTATAGAAACAAGAAAAGGAATAGGTTATAGAATAGTATGAAATATAGAGAGTATTTAAAAGACAATTTAATTGGTATTATCATATATTTAAGTACAATTATATTAATTGTTCTTATTCTCAATGCTTTTAAAATGCCTATATTTGTATCAATTATATGTTTCTGTATATTTATTATTTGTGGTATTTCAATCATTACAATAAGTTATATAAAAAAGAATAGTTTTTATAAGAACTATCTTTCTAATTTAGAAAAATTATCTAAGAAATATTTAATACTAGAAACAATACCTGAGCCTAA
Organism: Bacilli bacterium; assembly: GCA_017519965.1. The sequence goes on along the minus strand of JAFWRK010000035.1, from coordinate 11 downwards.
TACATATGAGG
>JAFWRK010000034.1 GCA_017519965.1 Bacilli bacterium | reverse complement strand
CTAAAAATAATACTAATAATACCAAAAATAGTTTTAACAAAACTAGATTTATAGATATTATCAGTCATTAAATCTTTAAATATAGGTAGTTTTCTAAGATAATAAATAATAGAATTTAATGAATAATAAATATCTATTTTCTTAGAGTAATACAAAGTCTTAAACATTTGTATCTTCCTTTAATTCTTTAATTATCTTTTCTTTATATTTTTTAGTATTAAGATTATTCTTCTCTACATCAGTTAGTTTTTTATTATTTAATAAAACTATCTCATCACATAAGTCCAAAGCAAGTTCTAAAATATGTGTAGATAAGATTATAATGTGGTCTTTTTTTAATGTTTTTAATAGTTTTTTCATTTCATCTTGAACAACAATATCTAATGATGTTAATGGTTCATCTAATAGAATTATTTTAGGATTACTAATAATATTTATAAGTATTTGCATTTTATTCTTCATACCATGAGAATAATCTCTAAGTAATCTATCCTGATCATCTTCATCTATTTGAACTAATTTAAAATATTCATCTATACTTAAGAGATTTTTATCTTTATTTATATCTAAAAAGAACTTTAAGAATTCTCTACCAGTTAAAAACTCTGGTACAATAGGTGTACTAACTACATAACCTATATCATTACTAGTAACTATATTTTCTCCATATTCACTAGTTAATAAGAATTTACCATCTTCATATGGGATATCTTCATTAATGCAATTAAAAAAAGTTGTTTTACCCGCACCGTTTCTTCCTAATAATCCATATATTTTCCCAGATGAAAAAGTATAATTAACATCATCTAACACTACTTTTTTATCATATTTTTTTGTAAGATTTTTAATAATTAAATCCATTGTATACACCTCAATCAAGCATATTATATCAAAAAAAGTAGCTTTCAACTACTTTTCTTTTTCCTTTAATATATAATTGTAAGAATCTCTACACATTTCTTCTATTCCTAATTCAGCCTTCCATCCTAATTCTTCATAAGCTAGTCTAGGATCTGCATAACAAGCAGCTATATCTCCAGGACGTCTACCTACAATTTTATATGGAACATCAACATTATTTACTTTCTTAAATGTTTCAACTAAATCTAAAACGCTATATCCAGTACCAGTACCTAAATTATAGAATTTAGCTCCACTTGATTTAGCTGCTTTCTCTATAGCCTTTAGATGTCCTTTAGCTAAGTCAACAACATGAATATAATCTCTAACACCTGTACCATCATGAGTATCATAATCATTTCCAAAAACTGATAATTCTTTTAATTGTTTATCTGCAACTCTAACAATATAAGGCATTAGATTATTAGGAATTCCTTTAGGATTTTCACCAATTAAACCAGATTTATGAGCTCCTATTGGATTAAAATATCTTAACATAATAGCTGAAAAAGTATTATCAGCATTACATACATCAGTTAATATATGTTCAATAAACAATTTTGTTGTACCATAAGGATTTGTAGTTGAAAGAGGAAAATCTTCTTCTATAGGTAATTTCTCAGGACTACCATAAACAGTAGCTGATGAAGAAAAGACTATACTCTTAACTCCATGTCTTTGCATACATTTAACTAAAGAAATTGTACTCATTAAATTATTCTCATAATACATAAGCGGTTTCTCACAACTTTCTCCAACTGCTTTATAACCAGCAAAATGTATAACTGAATCAACATTTTCTTTAGCAAATATCTCATCTAACTTATCTTCGTTACATACATCTTCTTCGTAGAATACAAAATCCTTTCCAGTAATAGTTTTAATCTTATCATAAACATCAATACTAGAATTAGATAAGTTATCAACTACTACTACCTCATAATTATCATCAAGTAGTTCTACAACTGTATGACTACCTATGTAGCCTAAACCTCCAGTAACTAAAACTTTCATTCAATACCTCCAAACATATTATTAAATTCAGAAGAGACAAGTAACATTTCTCTTCCAATATTAGCATCTATTCTACCATCATCTAAAGCCTTATTCAAGAAAGCATCTAGATCACGTAGTTTAACTTTTATAATATTAAAATCAGTTTCTTTCTCAATAGCATCTAATTTTAAATTATTAATATCTGGTTCCGAATCACATTTAACAACATAATAATATATTTTATTACACACTTTAGAACCAGTATCAAAATAATTATTATCATATGTTGTAATCATCATAAAAGGACCATTGTCAATATTTACATCAATTCCTAATTCTTCATTAATCTCCCTAGCTAAACTATCTTCTAAAGCCTCATCTTTTCTAATATGTCCTCCAGGAAATTGAAAAGTATTATTATTTTCAACCATAATTAATTCATCATTAGAATTAATAACTAATCCTTTTACTCTAATAACATCATAATCTATATCTTTAATATCTAAATTATTATCATTTATTAAAACTCTTTTCATATTAACTCCTAACTAGTAAACATGCTTTTCCCAAAACTCAGTAGTGTTAGGACTAACAGTATTAAAATAATAATCAATTGTTTCACACATTACTTTAGCTTTTAACCATATATGTTTTCCACTATTTAAAGCACTTATTTTATTATCAGCAACCATGTATTCAAATGTACTAGCTCTATCTTCATAATCATAACTTTGAGCATAACTATTAACGAAGTATGCGTCTTCAGAAAAAGTTACATCATATACTAAATTATTATCTGTAGTACCATAGGAAAAACCACTAGGATTATAATTATTCCAGTTAGTATAACCTCCACCCTTAGCATATATAAAATGTTCCATATAATGATAATTTTCATGATGGAATGTTTCAGCTATAGGATAATCAAGAGCAATAGAAATAATTGCACCATTAGCTACTCTTTCAGTAATACCTGTAATATATTGATAAGAATATCTTTGAATTAAATAAATACTTAAAGGAATACCACCAGTCTTAATTTCTCTAAAAAAATTAGTAGGATATAAAGAAATATTATATTGCAAGGATAATAATGCACTATAAACAGTATTCAAATCCGTACAAGGAACAATACTATATCCTCCAACTACATAATCACTTACTTCATTTCCATATTTAATAGTAATACCATAAGTATTTTCTATATTAGATCTTAGATTATTAACAGTAACTTCTAAAGGATTAACAACTTCTGTAGGTTCCGGATTAGTATTTGCCTTATTAGAAGTATTATTAGAAGAACTATTATTTCCAGTATTATTAGTATTATTATT
>JAFWRK010000033.1 GCA_017519965.1 Bacilli bacterium | reverse complement strand
CTGATGATATTTATTGGACGGAAGAAGAGGACACCCAGGACGATTATGATGCTGAAACAGAAGAGAAGGCTATCAATGATTCAGCGCTTGATGCCATGCTCTGCACAGGCTGCAGCTTCCGTGAGCTGCAGGCCAAACTCGATATGATCGGAGAACACTGGGTACCTGATACAGATAAAGAATATGCCAGATTCCATAAACAAATCAACGATGCGTGGATACTTGCATGCGATATCATAGTCATCAGAGAAAAGAAGATGAGGAAAACGAAGGGCTTTGCGGGGAAAAGCATAGAGGACTCCGAGGAAGATATAAGCGAAGCCGTTTTGGGAATATCAGATTATCTGAAACGCTATGACGGAAGAGTACCGCTTTCAAATTTTGTTACATTTTATGCAGGGAATGAACTGAAAACAGCGTACAGAAAAAGGATGAGCAGAACAGCGATTCAAGTAGAAGATAAAGAAGAGACAGATTCGAAGGATAAAAGACTAAAAAAGAAATATGTAACACATAATTCTATTGAAGAAATACAGGCTTCAAAAAACGAAGAGGGTAAGAAGAAAAATAATAATACTAAGAAAAAATCCAAAGAAAAAAAGACTGATATACAAGAGATTGTTGATAATATAGAAAATGATAAAAAGAATAAAGAAACTGTAGAAGAAAGAATTGAAAAAGAAATTATAAAAGATGAGATTAAGGAGGAAAAACCAATTAAAAAAAGTGATAGTAAGTTTACTAATTTTGTTTTAGTTTTATTATTAATCATTTCTCTTATATACTTCTTTAGTAATTTAATAAATAAAACAGTTACAAATATTAATGGAATTATAAGTGTTCTATCTATAACTTTGTTTACTATCTGTTTTGTTATGACTGGTATTAAATATAAAAGAAAACATAAAAAGTTATTTATTCTAAGTAGTTTATGTTTAGCTCTATTCTTTTTAATTAATATAGGTAATTCATTTAATATTATTAAAGTAGATTCAATTAATAAAGTAGATGATTTTACTAATAAAAGTGTTACTGAAGTAATTAAATGGGCTAAAGCTAATAATATAGATCTTATTCAAGAATTTGAATATAGTGATATGATTTCTGAATATAAAATAATTAGTCAAGATGTTAAATCTGGTACTAAGTTAAGTGATGTTAAAGAAATAACTATATCTATTAGTGAAGGACCTAATCCTTATAAAGAAGTAATAATACCTAATATGGTTTCTTGGGATAGCGAAAGAGTAATAGATTTTGTTAATAATAATTATCTAAGTAATGTTAATGTATCTTTTGAACTTAGTGATGAGAAAGAAGATACTGTTATTGAACAAGATAAAGTTGGTAATTATCGTAGAAATGAAGAAATAAAACTAGTATTCTCTTCTGGAGAAGAAATTGGTTATGAAGAAGTTAAACTAATTGATTTTACTAATAAGAATAAGTTTGAGTCAGAGTTTTATTTGAAACAACATCATCTAAACTATAAGTTTGAAGAAGATTATTCTAAAGATATTAAAAAAGGATATGTTACTAGACAAAATATAGAACCTGGTGAAACAGTTAAGATAGAAGATGAAGAAGTTGTACTTACTCTATCTAAAGGTCCTGAGATTAAAGTTCCTGACCTAACTAAGATGTCAAATACTGATTTAATGGAATGGATCATTACTAATCAGTTAAAAGTTAAATTTAATGATAAGTATGATGAAAATGTTAAAAAGAATGATATTATTGAAGCTAATTATAAAAAAGGAGATATAATCTCTCAAGGTACTATTGTTGAAGTTACTCTATCTAAAGGGCAATTAAAAATGAAGAAGTTTGATTCTTTAAGTGCTTTTAAAGAATGGGCTGATAAGTATAGTATTAAATATGAAGAACAATATGAATTTAGTAGTACTGTTAAAGCTGGAGAAGTAATTAGTTACTCTTATAAAACTGGAGATACTATTAAAAATAATGATGTAATTATTGTTAAGATATCTGATGGTGAAGAAATAGAAGTACCTAATCTTATAGGTCTATCTAAGAGTGAAATTGAATCTAAACTAAATAAATTAAGTTTAAATTATAATTTTGTTTATAAATATAATGATGATGTATCTGAAGGTACTTCATTTAAACAATCTATTAGTAAAGGTTCTAAGGTATCTAGTGGAACTACTATTACTATAACTATAAGTAAGGGTTCTGCTCCTAAGACTGCTAATAGAGAAAGTAATAATAATAGTAATAGTAATAGTAACAATAACAGTAACAATAATAACAATACTAATAATAATACTCCTAGTTGTGATACTTCTAAAGGAGATAATTTAAATATTCAACCTGGTAATAATGGAAGTCAAACTAAAGCAATGATTTCTCAAATGAATCCAAATCATAAGATTTCATATAACTTTGTAAGTGCTTGTCCTAATGGAAGTACAGACTCTGGTACAGTTTGTAGTATATCTGGTGGTAGTGATGGAGAATGGGTAAGTTATTGTACTAATATTAAAATTACAATTGTAGAATAAAAAAATAGTGTTGGTTTTAAATAACCTACACTATTTTTATTTGTTTATAATTCATTAAAAATGATACTAAAATTTAGTCTCCTTAATCAACTATTTCTAATAGTTATGTATTTTCTGATTAAATACTTCTACTGAGATTAATTATTTTCCTGTCCACATTTTGAAAAAATATAACTATCTATGTGACAGCTGTAGCCAGTACTAGAATCACGCACGTAGAGGCTTCCACTATTTTTTGAATAAGCCTCCAAGCCAGGAACACTACAGTATAAGTAAGAAGTATTATCAGTACAATAACTTGATCCATATGCACTTAATAAAGTTGTTTTATTTAAATTATAATTATTCCCACTATCTGCGCCTCTTATTTGATATGTTCCAGCAGTCATACCAGGATTTGCTGTTGCCCTCTCTTCTGTTACTACAAATTCTACATAGCTTTCGGTAATTAAATTATTTAATAAAACATGTTTTAAATAATATGGTCTTGTCTCTCCTGGAGTGCCTATTATATCAGCCCAATCTGCCATTGCTTCTGTAGGTGTTAATCTTGCATTTATTCCATTTGGCATTCCTTGTCCCATATACGTTGTAGTATTTGATACTACGTATAATACAATTGAATGATCCACTTCTACTGCACTATCATCAGCTTGTACATAATTAACACTAAAAGTTAGAGTAATCGTTTGGTCACTATTAGGTAAATCAGTAGAATTTAAATCTTTTTTATAATCTACTCTTACCTTATATTTTTCAGTAGTTCCATGAGCTAATAAATGTTTATTAGCAAGATCTGCACCACTCTCATATTTAATTGAGTAGCTCAAATACTTTTCTTGTGCTGTAGTTAATCCTGTATTACTAAATGTTTGAATCATTGCATCTATTGTACCTTCATTTACTGCATCAACAGTAAACTCATAATAATCTCCAGGCATATTCAAAGTAACATTATAAGTAACTTGCGTATCATTATTACTAATTACAGGAGTAGGAGATGTAACACTACCACTAGTTACTTGTACATTCTCAAAATGAACATCCCATGTATTTCTAGCTATAGTAGAATTACCAGTAATTGATAAAGTTGTGGATATTGCAGAGAATCCTATGCTGATAACTACAATTAATATTATTATTAATAACATTTTCTTTTTTTTCATAAGTTCTCTCCTATAATATGATAACTATCTTTTTTTTGATTCATTATTTTCTATTAAATTTTTTGTTTCTTCAAATAGATATTCTGCAGGTATTCTTAAATGTTTATTTCTATATTGTACATCATATCTTTCACCAATTAAATTTAGTTGATCTTCTTTAGTTATTTTAAAGTCATCTCTTTTAATTGCTTCTCTTATCAATTTATCAAATTCTTCCATTACCACATTTGATAATTGGGGTTTTTCCTCTTCTCCTGTATTAATATTATACTTCATGAATACAGATTTTCTTGCTTTGTCAACTTTAAAAAAGTGTTTAGAGATTTCTTCATTGGTTAAATCTTTTATATCAGTTGGTGTCCTTAGACTTATATTTACAAGATTAGATACTTTTACAATATCATTATTCTTATTCTGATCATTAGTTTTAGGATCTGTATCAAAGAATCCTCCTTTTTTGATTTCAATGTATCTAGAAACACTATTTGGAATGATTCCTTTGTTTTCAACTAATCCTGTTTGTGCTAAATGATTAGTAACTTTTTCATTTTTAATTAGTTTTTCTTTATTAAATGTAATGTCATTATCAACATAATGTACAGAGAATGGTAAATTAAACTTTTCATCAAAACAAACTAATACAGCATTTTTACTCTTTTTATCGCTTTGAAATTCTACAATATAGTGTCTTCTTTGAAACTGTTTTAATTTATCATTATAATCCATATCTTCTAATTTCTTATTAGAATCTTTTTCTGCTCTTTTTTTAACTTCATCTATAAGCATGTGTTTAAGATTAAAGAATAGATTTCTTTCTTTTGCATATATTGCTACTGAATCTCTTACTCTTTTATTCTTCTTTTCTATTTCTTTATCATTGTTTTTATTATCTTTTATATCTTCTAATGTTTTTATTATTTCATCTATATTTGATTCATTAATATCTTCTTTTTTATAATAATTAGAATTTTTTGTTATTACCTTTAAGTTATTAATAATATCTTGTTTTGCTTTTTTATCTATTAGATTATAAATAGATAAAGACTCATTATTCATGTATTTTTCTATTGATTCATTTATCCAATCTACTTCTAATCCATATCTAGATAGAGTTGTATATTTTACTAAATATCTTTCTCTTCTATTTTTGTCTGCTCCTCTATCTTCATTTACTATTAGAGAATCATCAAATGTTGTATAAGCGTTAGTATCTCCAATAGTATGAGCTATTCTATTACTATTATATAAACTATAAATAAGTCTATCCATTTTATTGAATCTTGTATTATTCATAGTATATATTTTTTTAGGTAGATTTTTAACATCTTCTTTATCACTTATCTTTTGTGTTTCTTGTAAATAATTTAAAATATCATATTCTCTAGTAGCATACATATAGTAATTAAATGTTTTTAATAAATCTATAAATAATTTATCTTTATACTTTTTATCTGCATTTTGATATTTATTCATTAATACCTTTGTTTGTTCTATTTTTTCATTTCTTATACTATTTGAGATAGGAGGATTTAGTATATCATATTTTAAAGTATCCTCTAATTCTTCCTGTTTATTACTGCCTTTATTGAAAAAATCTATATTTTTATTCGGGATTACTGGAAGATATTTTTTTGAAGGAGAATATGCTTTTGATGATACTTTTCTAATATGGTCTTTAGTTTTTGCTTTAAACTTACTTTGTTCTTTACTATTTGCAAAAAACTCATCTAGACTATCCATTGTAAAGGTTGCTAATGCTTCTTTATCTAAATGATAATCTAAATAATTAGTTGCATTATTTCCTTTCGTTAAAGAATTAATTACTTCCTTAATTATTAAATCTTCACTCTTATTTTCTATATTTAATTCTCTATAATCTAATGAATTATCATATATAGATGCTATAAGAATTCTAGTTAGAAATTGATCTCTTAAATTTTCCATTCTTTCTTTTTTATCTAGTTTATCCCAATTTCTAATTACTTCTAGTGAATTGAAGAACTTATCGAATTCCTCTGTGTTATAAAGTTTATCTAGATCATCTATTAAGTTAGGGTTAGCTTTATCTAATATATCTATTATATAAGACTTTATTCCAGCAAAATAACTACTATATTTAGAATTATTTAATAGTTCTGAAGGTCTACTCATTCTTTCATTATCATATAATTCCATGTTTGTATATAAATCATTATAAAAATAATATTTATTACTTTTATTAATATCATTACTCTTTACTATACCTTTTTGTCTTGCGATAAACTCTAAATTAAATAATAACATTTTTTTATTTTCTTCAAGAGATTCTCCTGCTAAAGCTTGTAATTCCTTACGAATTTTATCTCCTTTTATTATTGTTTCATTTAGTACTTCAGTAACATTTTTAATACTACTTCCTAAATATATCTTATCTAATTCATCTTTAAAAAGAATGTTATGTTTTCTAATATAATTATAATTAACTACAATATTTTGGATATTTCTACTATATAGTATTTGATTGTTTTTAAAGAATGAATACATATTATTATTTACTAGTTCTTTATTCTTATATGCATTTGATAAATTTGTATAAACATATCGTAAATTATTTATAAAATGGTCTGATTTGAAATTTTTCATTATTTCTTTTCTTATTGTTGAATTAGAATTTAATAATAAACTTTTTAAATAGTCCTTATAACTACCTATCTCTTCTTTAAATTTATTATCAATAAACATATTTTGGAATATATCATTAGCTGGTATTTCTATATCTACTATACTATTTATAAAATTGTCATCTATTCTATTTAAATCTATATTATCTTGTTTTTTTATTATTAATCCATTGGATAATCTAACTGTATCTTCCATTATTTAAATACTCCTAAATTAAATATAGTATATTCTTTACAATATAGATTCATAGTATAGATTGTATTTTTAT
>JAFWRK010000032.1 GCA_017519965.1 Bacilli bacterium | reverse complement strand
TGTTACTTTTATCTTAATTGTTGCTGGTGTATATTTAGTTACTTTTATATTTTTAATTATTTCTGACTTAGTTTGTCCTAATAAAATATTATCACTTTTATATACTACTTTATTATTTTTTATTATTTCATATTTATATGAGGCTAATCCATATTCTTCATCTTGTAATTCTAACTTAGCATTTGCATCATCTAAATTACCATCAAAAGTAATTGCTGCTTTTATATTAGCATATTTTTCTGATGGATTACTTTTATAATTTGGACATTCTAAATATGCTGTATAATGTAATTCCTTATTATAATTAAATACTCTTACATAGGATTTTTTGTCATCACATTTTTCTTTATAATAATCTACTACTTCATCTATATATTTATTATTTTTTAAGGTTTCTAGAGTTATATCTTTACTATCTCCATCTACTTTAGGCTTTAATTCATTATGATTAGTAATAAAACTTTCTGCAGCCACAATCATATTTCTTTCTAAAGCATTATAGTATTCTTGTTTTGCCTTTACTATAATTCTTTGAATAGATATTACTGATATTAAAGTTAATATTCCTAATATCGTTATTACAGCTAATAGTTCTACTAAACTAAATCCTTTAACCTTTTTCTTATTCTTTTTCATATAATTCACCAACTATACTAATTCTAATATATTGTTACTATTTATTACTCCATATGTTTTTGCATCTTTTATATAATCATTTATTCTATCTTCTCTTGTTAATGTTAGTGTATCTATTACATCATTGTTATAGTTAGAACCTTGTAATGCATTTAGATAAGATACTAATGATTTAGACGTTTTGTATGAATCTTTGTAGTAATATATATTTGCTATACAATATTCATTACTATTTTCATAATTTTTTAATTTATCATTTAATATTTTCATTGCTATTACTTTTGCCTTATATTCTGCTATTTCTTCATTAATATTTTCATTTTTGTTTCTATACTCTTCTAATAGTTTATCTCTTAATTCTATAAGATCTAGTTGATACTCTATTTCATAATATGTTTTTAATTTGACATGATATATTAAAACATCTTCTTCTATATCTGCTATATCTCCGACTTTATATTCTAGATTACTAATTATTTTCTTTTCTACATTAGTTGCTAATTCATCTTGTATTTTTACATATTCTTCCAATCTATGAGTTTCTATTTCTTCACTATTTGGTTTTTCTCTTATGAAACTATCTTTACCTGTAATTATACTAGTATTTGAAAATTCATTTATTCCTATGTATTCAACATAACTGGCTCTAGATGACTTTTTAGATAATAGTTCTGTTAAATACGTAATTCTTTGGCTCATAGTATTTTCTGGTAAGTATATATATCTAATAGCAATTAATACTATTACAAGTAAAACTATAAATATAAATAATTGTACTTTTCTTTCTCTATTTTTTTGACTCTTCATAGTATCACCTATAATTCTAATACATTTTCATTTATTAGTTTATTCTCTATTGCTACATTTATATATGTATTAATTCTTTCAGTTATATTTAATTGATTTTCTGTAAATACTTTTTCATTATGATAATTTAGTCCTTGTAAAAGATTTATATAAGATAATAATGACGAATCATTTCTTTCTTTATCATTTTTATATCTATATAGATTTGCCATGCAATTTTCATCATTATTTACATAATCATCTAATCTTTCATTTAATATTTTTAAGGCAATTACTTTAGATTTATAATTATTTACTTCACTTTCTTCTAATCCAGATTTTGCTAATAATTGTTTTTGTAATTCTTCTAAGTCTAATAAATAAGCTATTTGATAATATGATTTTAATAATACAGAATATTGTGTATAATCGTCTTCTTCTTGAACATCATCTATTGAATAGTAAAAATTACTTTGTATTTTCTTTTCTACATTAGCTGTTAATTCATCTTGAATAATTACATAGTTATCGAGATTATTATCTTTAATTGTTTTATCATCAGGTCTAGTTCTCATATAGCAATCTTTTCCAGTCATAAGAGATGTTTCATCTACATCATCTAATCCTGTTAATTCAATTATCTCTTCTTTTGAGCCACCATTTATTAATAATTTATTTAAATTCTCTATTAAATCTTTTGTATTTTTCTCTTCATTTGCTTTTTTATCAACACTAACTACATTTATTACTATAATACTGGATAATACTAATATTGATATTACTATAATTATTTCAATAATCAAACGCATTTTACTTTTCATATTATTCTCCTATTCTCTTATAATTATATAGGAAAATTAAGCTATGTTCAATTATAAAACAAAAAAAAGAAGCTTATTCAGCTTCTTTTACTTCTACTACTTGTTTTCCTTTGTAATTTCCACATTTAGCACATACTCTATGTGGTTTAATAATTTCTCCGCAAGAAGGACATTTTGTCATTCCAGGAACTTCCATAGCATTATGGCTTCTTCTCATTCTCTTTCTTGTTTTTGAAACTTTACGGAATGGAACAGCGAACATTTGGATATCTAATTTCATCATTATTAATCACTCCTTTTCAAACTTATCTAATAAATCTTTGAATGGATTGTTGTTATTTGTTAGTTCATCTTCACTAACTAAACGCCATCCATCTCCTTGATATTCGTTCAGATCTCTAACCTTAGTATACTGTAAGGGGACCTCTAGTACAATATTTTCCCACAAAAACATAAATATATCAAGAGTATTTTCGTTTTTTTTGCAATTTTCTTCAATAAAATCATCATATTCTATTTGAAAATCATAGTCTATTGGCTCTAATGAAATAGAATCTTCTAATACTATTTTTCCTGATATATTACATTTTGCATAGTCTTTTTCGTAATCATAGTCCTCTTCAGATGAGGCAAGTGATATTTTACCACTAACTTTAATATTTTTCAACTCTAAAACATCACTATTTGCATAATACTCTTTTGGAATATCATAAGTATTACTAATATCTATTTCTTCTATATTGTGTGTATGTAATAAACTTAAATCAATATTCACTATTATCACCTATTCTTCAATAACTTTTATAGTACCATGATAATGAAGATTTGATCCTGTTGGTACAGTTATATCTTTATCTACCCACACTCTTATTGAATATTCTTTTTCACCTAATGCTTTAATTCTTGTTTCTAATAGTGGATTATCTTCTAGTTCAGTCATTGTATATATCTTATTTTCTTTTCCTTCTTCTTTAATTGCTACTTTTATATAATCTTCTCCAATTAAATATTCTTTACAATCGTCTTCTATAATTGTTTTAATATTCTTTTCTAATCTTATTTGATAGTTTACTGGTTCAGTTAAATTATTCTTAACTGTAAATGTATATGCATTTAAAGATAATCCAACTGAATCAGTTACTGGATTTGCTTTTGTTATATCTATATTAGCTCCTGTTTTCTCATGGAATGTAATATCTAGTGACTCTGAACTAACATCTACTCTAGTTTCATTTTTAAATTTAAAATAAATGTAATGAGTTGATACTACTGCAACTAGTAAAATAAGTCCGATTATTATTACATTCTTTATAATCATTTTTTTTAATCCTGAATACATTTAATATTCACCTCTTATTTATATTATCTTTTTATAATTTACTTTGTCAACTTTTGAAACCTTTTTAATTATTGGTTGTCACTTTTAGATATTGCTATTTCAACTAATTTTATAACTGCCTCTTTAGTATCGGCACTTACTATAAATCTTCCTAAGTGGCAGAATTTTGCTCCTAATACTCCAGACACTTCTTCTAACTCTTTTCCTAATCCAGCCCATTCTTCTGGAAAACTTACTCTAGGATTATGATCATCTTGTGATTTATAAATAGTTTTAGCTGCATATCCTCCTCTATTTGAAGGATATACTACAAAATATATTTGTTTTTCTGGGTCATTATTATATATCGTATCTTCATAAGGCATAAATTCATCTAATTCTAAATAATGTTTATTAATTGCTTCGGGGATTTTACTTTCTAATAGTTTTCTAGCTTTAACTCTTCCTGTAACATTTATTATTTCTTCTTCAAATATTACTTTAGCAACTTGTTCAGCTTTTATAAACTGAATTGATTCATCTTCATTACTTCCATATGATGGATTAAATAATTTAATTACATCACATAAATTTCTCATTTTATAATCTGCTTCATACTTTGGAAATATTCCATTATCTATGGCATCTATTCCTTCTATAAAATCTTTATCTACTTCATTAAATACTTCTTCATAATTTTCTATATTTCTTCTTTTTAAAAAATCTAAGCCATATTCTTTCCATAATAATCCTAATGAGCAATAAGGAATATTATTATCTCTTACTTGTCTATCTTCTTGGTGATGATCAAATTTGCCTCTACCTACATCATATATAATAGCATTTGGATAATCTGATTCATTTACTTCACTTGTTCTAAATAATTCTATATTACCTGTATACAATTCTAGAAAAGCTGTTGCAAATACTTCATCTGCATGCATTGTTCCACTATGTGTTATATATTTTGCTTCTTCTATATTATTTACTATCTTTAACATATTTACCTCTTTTCTAATTAACCATACTAATAAATGAATCTAGTGTAGTTGTTTTTAATATTTGATATCTAGGTACATGCCATTTATCTGTATTTCTAGATACTTTATATCCTCCACCAATAAAAGCTAATTCAAATCCTGCTTCTTTTACAAGATTTATTGTCCTATCATCATATGCATAGAATGGAAAACAAAAAGCTTTTTTAGATCCTATTATTTCAATTGATTTTTTTAAATCAGTTAGTACTTCTTCATTATTTTGACATAACATTCTTGCTCCTCTAGTTACTCCGTCACACCATCCTTCATTATGCATATCATTGGTATGGGATTCTATTTCTAAGTACTTATGTCCATTATAATTACTTATATCCCACCATCCTGTTATAAGAAATAAAGTTCCATACATTTTATATTCATCTAATATTTGTCCTAAGTAATCACCATTTTGTTTACCAGTACCCATACCACCATCATCTATAGTTATTAAAACTGATTTTTCTGGTATTTCTGTTCTTCCATACATCCAGTCTCTAAATTCACTCATTGTAAGTGTTTTAAAATTATTATTCTTTAAATAATCTAATTGCTTCTTAAAATTATTTATATCTAAACAGTTGCTTCCACCACTACAAGTTTCTTTACTTGAGTCATAAAAAAAGTGATAATTTAGTACAGCAACTTTTTGATTTACAGTTTGTTTTGATATTACATTTACTGTTCTTTTAATACTATTTTCATTATTACTACTATCTTTAACTTTATAGGTTGCTTCATAAGTACCTATAGTGTTTATATCTATGTTATTAGTTACTTCTACTTTATTTGTTAAATCTCCATCATAGTTATCTAAAGCATTGTACCCAGGTTCTTCATAATTATTACCTACAACAATATTTATGTTTTCTCCTGTTAATACTATTTCTGGTTTAGTTGTATCTACTACTTTAACTGTTCTATAAATTGTTTTAGATACTTTTTTATATTTAACTGTATAAGTTATTTTATAAGTACCTAACTTTTTATTATTTATATTACTTTTTACTTTTACACTATCAGTAATATCTTTTTTTGAATAATAAGCTCTATATCCTTTTTCTTTATATTTTGTTCCCACTTCTATACTTATATTATCTTTTCCAGATAATTTAATCTTTAAATTACTTTTTAAGCCATGAATATTTATATAAAGAATTGTAATAAAAACTATTAATAGAATGATTATAAGTATTATAAAAATACTTTTTCTCTTCATTTTAACCCTTTTTCTTTTCACTTCTTCTCACCATATTTAGTATATCATAAAACAATAAAAAAAGAGATTTTAAATCTCTTTTAGCACGTACCTCGAACAGTTGTATCCGCATATAACATTTGATTATTTTTAATTCCCTTTAAGCTTGTCACTTGGGTAGTTAATTCTTTTGAAGTAAACCACCCAGTAGCTGTGTGTTCCTCACAACCTCCTCCTAATTCATATTCATAATAAATTGATAGTGGTGATTCTTTTACTCTTCTTCTATCTATATCTATATGCATTAGTGAATAGTCCTCAATTCTGTATGAATTTCCATTTCCATTTAAAATCCTTATATATACTTTTAATAGTTTATCTGGAAGATTTACTAATAAATCATCATTTATAGGTAAAATTTCTTGCATAATACCAATATCGTCTTCATATTTATATATTAATTCTACTACGTCTGTAGATGGTGTTTCATAATAATCCTTATAACTAGCTATTTTACTTTCATCACTAGTTTTTATATAGCTTTCACTATAACCAATTAGGAATTCTGGACTGCTTCCTGTTTCTCTTCTTAAAGTACCTACCTCAAATTCTGCAATATCTTTATTCGGTGTAATTACTAAGTCATTTTTATTTGTTTCAGTGTTTTGCTCGCTTATTATTGTGCCATCATCCATTTGTGTTAGTGAACGATAATAATTTAATCTATTTTCAAGTTCATTAGCATTATGATTATAATATACCTTTAATAATCCATTATCATTTACTTTATGTTGTACATAGTTAAGTGTGATACTTATGTTAGTTGTTCCTGGAACTGAAGGTAAATCATCAACTGAGATGTTTTCTTTATACTTTACTATTACTTTTACCTTTTCACTGCTTTGTCTTGATAATATATCTCCTTTTGTTGATCCTTCTGTTGGAGTTATTTCTTCACCATCACTATATATTGCAGATACTTCCATAAATGTTGGTAAATTAGTATCATCTATTTCAATTGAATCTAATATCGCATCTACAGTTCCATCATTTATTACATCAAATGTAAATTCATATACATCTCCTGGTTTATTTAATGTTGCATTAAAATTAATTGTATCTTTATCCTGAGTAACTTCAGCTGTTCCACTATTTGTCGAATCTTTTATCTCTACAATATTATCTAGATAAACATTCCATTCTACTTTTTTAAATAGTGTTTGCCCATTTATTGAAAGATTAGTACTTAAATAGGCAAATCCTACTACCATAAATAATACTAATATTGATAAAATTGTAGTATTTTTATTCTTTTTATTTTTCATACTATTACCTCTATTATTAGTTTATCAAATTAGTAAATAAAAATAAAATAAAAAAAGTTCTTTAGAACTTTTTTTACATAATTGTACTTTCTACTATTTTTTCTGCTACTTTTATTCCATCTACTGCTGCTGATGTTATTCCTCCAGCATATCCAGCTCCTTCTCCACATGGATATATACCTTTTATGTTAGATTCAAATGATTCATCTCTTATTATTCTAACAGGTGATGATGTTCTTGATTCTACTCCTAAGAGAATTGCATCTTCTCTATTAAATCCTTTTATTTTTGTTCCAAAATATTCTATTCCTTCTTTAATCGATTCATTTATATAATCTGGTAATATTCTATTTAAATTACCATAAGAATACTGTCCTTTTATTTGCGGATTTATTTCTCCTAAATAAATTGTGTCAGTATCATTTTTATAATCAATATATCTTTGAATTGGTATATTACCAAGACCTATATTATACGCATTTTCTTCTAGTTTTCTTTGAAATTCTATACCATCCATTGGATTAGTTCCAAAATCTTTTGGAGATACTGTTACTACTATAGCACTATTAGCATTCTTACTTTCTCTTTTATTATTACTCATTCCATTTACTACTAATCTTTTTTCTTCACTTGATGCATTTACTACATATCCTCCTGGACACATACAAAATGAGTATACTCCTCTACCTTTTGTTGTATTATATGTTAATTTATAACTTGCTGGTGGAAGAATATCTTTATATTTATTTCCATATTGACTTTCATTTATCATACTTTGTGGATGTTCTATTCTAAGTCCTACTGCGAATGGTTTGGCTTCTATATTTAATTTATTATCTAATAACATCTTAAATGTATCTCTAGCGCTATGACCTATTGCCAATACTAGCTTATTACATTCTATTATTTCATTATTATTTACTTCAATTGAAACTAATTTATTATCATCTATAATTAGATTAGTTAGAGTTGTATTATATTTTATTTCTCCACCTCTAGATATTATTTTATTTCTCATATTTTTTATAACTTCTCTTAAGATATCTGTTCCAATATGAGGTTTAGATTCATATAATATATCTTCATTAGCTCCATTCTCTACAAATACTTCTAATACTTTTTTTTATTCTATTTTCTTTATCTTTAATATTTGTATTTAGTTTACCATCTGAAAAAGTACCTGCTCCACCTTCTCCAAATTGAACATTTGAATTAATATTTAATTTATTATTGTTCCAAAAATCTTCTATAGATTTTACTCTATCTTCTACTTTTTCTCCTCTTTCTATAATAATTGGCTTAATACCTATTTCTGTTAATATATAGGCACAATATAATCCAGCAGGTCCTGATCCAACTATTACTGGTCTAATACTTTTATCTATTTCATTAAATGGAAATACATATTCTTCATTAGGAGACTCAAATATATTATCTTTTTTATTTCTTTTTAGCACTTCTTTTTCATTAGTTAATTCTACATCAAACTCATATACATATAAGATATTGTCTTTTTTTCTTGCATCTATTGATTTTTTAACTATTTTTATGTTTTTTATATCAGTAACTTTTATATTTAATAATTTTGATATTTTTCTTTTGTAATTGTTATCTTCAATATCTAATTTTACTTCTCTTATTCTAATCATTTTTACCTCTTATAGAATTACCTGCTTTTATGGCACTTCTCCAGCATAATCCTAGATTATAGCCTCCACAAATACCAGTTATGTCTAATAGTTCTCCTGTTATATATAAATTATTTATTACCTTTGACTCCATAGTATCCATATTAATATCTTCTAGTGATAATCCACCTCTGGATACTTGTGATGAATCAAATGATTTTGTACTTATTATTTCTATATTAAATCTAGTTAATATATTAATTAATTTTGTTTTTTCTGAATCATTTAATTCTAAATACTTTTTACTTCCATCTATTTTAGATTCTTCTAATAATATTTCTACTATTTTTTTATTAATAATATTATCTAGTACTCTTCTTATACTTCTATTATTATTTAATAAATCGTTTATTTTTATATTAGGTATAAAATTAATTTCTACTTCTTCTTTTTTATTATCTTCTAATCCTTTAGTAATAAATAGTGATAAATTAAATACACATATTCCACTTATACCATAATCTGTTAATTGTATTTCTCCGGATTCTTTTCTAACTTCTTTGCCATTTTCTATTTGTGTTAACTCTACATCTGTTCTTATGCCTTTCCATTTATTTAGAAAGTTGTATTTTCTGGTATTTAATTGAACTAATGCTGGTAATGGCTTAATAATATTATGATTCATTTCTTTTAAGAAGTTATATCCCATACCATCTGAACCTGTTACTTTTTGAGTATTAGATCCTGTAGATAATACTATAATATCAAATTCTAATTCATCATTTATTATGAACTTGTTATTATTTTTAACTATTTTATTTACTAAGTAATCATTTTTTATAATTATTTCTCTACTTAAGCATTCATCTACTAAAGCATCTTTTATAGTTATTGCTTGATTAGTAGATGGATACCAATATCCGTTTTTAATTTTAGGTACTATTACTAATTCTTTAAAAAAGTCTATTACTTCTTTCTCAGTTTCTTTATTAATTATTTTTCCTATTAATTCATTATTATTAGAATCATAATTACTTATTTCTTGATTATCATTCCAATAATTACATCTACCATTTCCTGTTACTAGTATTTTTTTACCACAGGAAGAATTTCTTTCTAATATAGTTACTTCATTGTTTTTTGTTTTAGATTTAATTGCTGTTACTAATCCTGAAGCTCCTCCACCTATTATTCCTATTTTCACTATTATCACATCCTACTTTATTATAACATGTATCCTCTTTCTTTTTACCGGCTATATTATATCATATTTTATTTATAGATAAAAGAAAAAACTATAACTAGTATAGTTTATTCTGCTTCTGTATAACCATCTTTATAATGATCATGGTATGATGAACTATCTCCATAATCTCTGTATTCATCATGATATTTGTCATGATAATTAGAATCATTATAAGAATCCCAATGTCTATCTTTATAAGCATCCTTATAATTTAGTTCATCTTTTATTTCTTCTTCTTTAAGAATATCCTCTATTCTTCCATTAATATTTTTCATATTCACTCTCCTCTATTTTAAAATAATCAAATTTTTTTAATTTTTTATTATTGTCATATATCTTTTTTCTTACCAATATTTTATTACTACTTTCAATTAAAGTAAATCTATTTTCTAAATTTGTTTTATCTTTTAGATAATTTAATATTTTATTATGCTTATCTAATAAGATTTTTTCTAAATCTTCTGGTAATTTATCTACTTCTATATCCATCTTCTTAAAACCTTCATTTTTTAATGGATATTGATGTGAGTCAACTTCTTTTAGCATATAGTTTATTATTTTTTCACTATTCTTATATGATTCTTTACATAGCTTTTTATAATAATTAATTATTGATATGTAGTTACCATATATTATTGGATCTAGACTATTTTTTTCTTTTAAGTAGTTTCTTACTACTGATGTTGAATAACTCTTATTATCTATAGTTATTTGTGGTTCAGATGGAGTTATCATTGAATAAGGTCCTACATATATTTTATTGGTTCCTAATAATATAAATGTTCCTGTACTACTACATCTACCTAATACTATTCCTTCTATTATTTTAAATTTTTCTTTTATTATTTCTAAGATCTTACTTCCTACTGCTAGATTACCTCCTTTTGTTTCTATCAATAAAATTAATTTATTATACTTATTTAATTCTTTTAATTGTTCATATAATGGTTTTAATATGTAATAATCTATTATTGAATCATCTTCTTCTGGATTATTATATATTAATAAGATGTGAGCTTGTAATTTTTCTTCTAGATCTTTTAGCAATTTTCTATCTCCTCCTTTATATGTTTTGATATTTCTTTTTTTATGTTACATATTGGAGCTTTATGTTTTATATCTTTATATAGATCATATGCTTCTGCTGGACATCCTCCATAACACTTTTTATATTCTTTACATTCTCCACATTCTTTCTTAATATATCTGTTTCTTTTATCTTGAATTTTTTTAATTTTTTCTTCTACTTCATCCATAGATATTTCTTTTAAATTTCCATAATAGAATTCATCTATTCCATATAATCTATTACATGAATATAAATTACTATCAATATCTAAACAAATAAAATTTTTAAAACAATTATTAGAATTACTACATAGTCTATCTATATATTCACTATTTATTTCTTTTTTTAATGATGTATATAATTCATTTACTTGATGTGTTCTTACTTTCTTTTCTTTATCATTAAACCAAATGTCAAATAGATTATCAAAAAAGTTTATATATTCTTCTTCTGTCATTACTTCATTTATCATAGACTCATCAGTTGCAAAAACCGGTCTTATATTACATGAATAATTATTATCTCCTATAAAGTCATATATTTCTTTTTCACATCCTATGTGTTGTTTTCCTATAGACATTATTATTCCAAATTTTACTTTTTTATCTTGTAATTTCTTTATATTTTTTATTACTTTTTCAAATGAACTACTTCCATTACTATATATCCTCTTACAGTTTTGTTTTTCATTACATCCATCTAGACTTATACCTACACTAAATTTATACTTCTTAAATATTTCAATAATATCATCAGTTATTAATGTGCCATTTGTTTGTATTCCCATTCTAATATTTCTATTTTTTAATTCATTACAAAATTTATCTAATAAATCAGGTTTTATTAATAATGGTTCTCCACCATGAAATATTAGTTGTTTTCTTTTTTCGTTTCTAAATATTTTATCTAATGATTCTAAAATATTATTAAATTCTTTTGCAAATTTTTTACTTACACAATTTATTACTTTAGACTCTAATTCATGATTATTCTTATCATAACAATATGTACATGCTAGGTTACAACTATTGGTTGGTCTAAATATTACTGTTTTCATGTTTCAACCTTCTTATCTTATTAATTGTATTATTATTTAGATAATCTCCTATATAATAATTAAACTTGTTTATATTGTAGTCATCATCTTTATCTTTTAGTTCTCTAAATATTTTTATTATTTTCTTACTAAATATATTTTCAATTTCATCTATTTTTTCTTGATATTCTTTATAATTATATTTTTCGATTGCCTTATCAAATATATAATCTAATAACATTAGTGTTAAAGCTTCTCTATCAAGATGTCCTTCTTTCATTAATTTATCTTCATAATCATATCCTTTTTCTTCTACATTATGAAGATTTCTAACTAGAAAACAAATATGTGTTGAATCATATTCATTTACTCTGGCATCATCTAAGTCTATATATTTAGGAGTTCCATCTTTTCCAATTAAAATATTATGATGATGAAGATCTGTAAGACATATTCCTAAATTATTTATTATTTTTAAATTATCACTTAATAATTTTAAAACTCTTATAAATTCTTTTGTATCTATTCTATCTATATACTTATAAAAATCTATTGATTCATAATAATCCATTTTTAATCCATAGTTATCTTCTACTTTTAATTTATTCTTTGGTGGAATAGATATTTCTTTTAATAATTCATAGTTTTCTATTAGATAGTCCATTACATGTCTTTTAAATGGTTCTTTTTTTAAATATATTTTATATAAATAATTATCTTTCTTATAAATAATACTTGTATTACTTTTATAATAAATATTTTTATCTAATAGTGGTTCTTTATTATATTGTAATATTTCATACATTATTAATTCTCCTTTTAATACTATTTATTTCTTTACTATTTAGTTCATCAAAATATTTATTAAAGCATGATAATCTTGAGTATAATCTTACATCACTTATCTTTTTAAATCTTATATCTTCTGTTAAATCATTAATATAACTATTTAAACATTTATCTAAATATTCATATCCATCTGTTCTATTTGATATTTTTATAGTATCTATTGGTACTTCAACTTTATCTAATAATCTATCCAATTCATATGGATAAAAACTTTGTAAAGCATATAAGTAATTAACTGTATGATAATCTAGATTCTTACAAAATGTTTCTATGCAGTTCTCATAACCATTCTTACATCCTCCACAATTATATGAGCATCCATTATTAACTAATAGTTTTATTTTAAAACCACTATCATATACTTTTTTTATTAATTTTGGACTTCTTAAAAAATATTTTCCAAGTACAATTGTATCGAACTTTTTAGATATATTTTTTAAATCTCCTATTTCAAAATTATTGTTAAAACTATAAATTATTTCTTTATTACTAAAACTATCTTTTACTATATCTATGTGATTTTTTAAACATGTAATTATATCGGGATTTATATCTTTTACTACTTTTATATTTTCTTTAATGTCTTCACTACTTAAAGAGGGCCTATTTAAAACACAATCTAATAATATATTATTCTCTCTAAATAGTTTTAATATTTCATAGAACTTTGTTACATTTTCTTTATTCTCAAATTGTTCGTGAATACTCTTTCTACTTTGAAATTTACTATTTATTGGAGGTGAAAAATATATACTGTGTATGTAATCTTTATATTTATAAATAATTTGTTTATATTCCTCAATAGATATATCTAAAGATAATCCTATTGAAAACTTATTAAGTAGTTTTTTATTCATATGATACTCCTGATTTATTTATTACTTATATATTATACATTAATTACTTATATTTTTGTCTTTTTATTTAGGACATTTTAAATAGTCTTAGAAATATTTAATATTATTCCAATAGATACAAATGATACTAATAATGATGATCCTCCATATGATAAAAATGGTAATGTTACTCCTGTTACTGGTATTAATCCTACTACTACTGATAGATTCATCATAGCTTGAAATATTATTTGAAAAGTCATTCCAAAAGCTAAATATTTAGCAAATAAATCTTCTTGTCTTAGAGCTATTCTTATACCTCTATAAGCTATTAATATGAATAAAGTTGCTACTATAAATGATCCTAAAACTCCAAATTCTTCTGCTATGATTGAAAATATAAAGTCTGTTTGTGGTTCAGGTAAATAAAAATGTTTCTGTATAGAATTTAAGTATCCTGTTCCAAATAATCCTTCTGGTCCTATAGCATATAAACTTTGTATTATTTGAAATCCACTTCCTAAGGCATCACTCCATGGATCTATAAAAGAAGTTATTCTTGCCATTCTATATGGAGCTATTATTATTAATATAATTACTCCTATTAATCCTAGTATTCCTCCTATAAAGAAGAATTTTAGATTTGCTCCGGCAATAAATAATAAAGATATAATAGATATTACTATAATCATTCCT
>JAFWRK010000031.1 GCA_017519965.1 Bacilli bacterium | reverse complement strand
CAACAATAATTATTATTACTTCTATCTTCTATATTATTATAATGAAGATTACATTTACTACAATAATAATTATTATCTAATTGTTTTAAACATTTCTTACAAAAGCATTTATCTTCAATTGATTCATATAAAGGTTGTTTACTAATACAATTATCAATAAAATTAATAATATTAGAAGGTATATTATCTATTGATTTCCAATAATTAGGTAATTCATCAACAATATTATTAAAATCATTATCAAAAGCTAATTGAATCATAATACACCTCCCAAGTAAAATTATTTTATCACAAAACAAAAAAAGAGTTGTAAAACTCTAAGCGACATTTTCAGTATACTTTGAAGTATATAAATCACTATCTTCTTCTGTTTCCTCTTTTTCCTCAATAAAATCATCTATACTAGGTAAATCATCTTTAGTAGATAATCCAAAATAATCTAAAAATTCAGATGTAGTATCATATAGAATTGGCCTACCTGGAAGATCTGATCTACCTATTTCTTTAATAAAACCTTTAGCAACTAATTTTCTAACAATAGATGAACTACTTACTCCTCTCATAGAATCAATTTGAACTCTAGTTATCGGAGAATTATAAGCAATAATAGCTAATGTTTCTAATGCAGCTTGACTTAATACATTAGTTTCTGGATTTTCTATTAGTCTTTGATAATACTCTTTATGTTCACTCTTAGTAGTCAATTTAAATCTATTACCTAAAAAATCTATTCTAATTCCTCTATTATCATCTAAATAATCATTTTTTAATTCTGTTAGTAATTCATGAGACTCTTCTTCTGTTATATCTAATACTTCTTCTATTTGATCTAAAGTTAAACCATCCTCACCAACTACAAACAATAATCCTTCTAATATAGCTTTTTTATTCATTATTAGAAACCACCTCACAAATAATTTCTCCAAAGTTTTCTTCCTGCTTAATAATTAATTCTTTAGATTTAGCCATCTCTAATACAGCTAAAAAAGTAGCAACAATATATTCTTTAGATACTATTGGAAATAATTCAAAAAAATTTATTTTCTTTTTCTCTTTTAATATATTTCTTATATCATGTCTTCTAGAAGAGACACTTATTTCATTAACAGTTACTTTAGTATTTAATGGTTTATTATCCTTTTTTCTAGCTAAGTAACTCTTTAATGCATTTATTAAATCATCTATTTCATAATCAACTTTTATTTCTACTTCACCATCACTATAATTAGAATAGTTTTCAGGTGACTTAGTATAATAATTACTTCTTTCTTCTTCTTTTTCATGAAGTACTTTAGTAATTTCTTTATATGTTTGATATTCCAACAATCTTTTAACGAGTTCTTCTCTAGGATCTTCTTCATATTCATCAGATGAAACTTCACTTTGTTCTCTAGGTAATAACATTTTAGATTTAATTTCTATTAATTCAGACGCCAAAACTAAATATTCTGAAGCAATCTCTAAATTCATTTTTTCCTGTGAATCTAGATAATTCATATATTGTTCAGTAATACTTTCTATTTCTATATTCATAATATCCATTTTAGCTTCTTTAATTAAATGAAGT
This sequence comes from Bacilli bacterium, assembly GCA_017519965.1. The sequence continues at coordinate 1,241 of JAFWRK010000031.1, read as the reverse complement.
AATAAATCTAATGGACCTTCAAAATCATTTATCTTAAACTCTACGTTCATATTACCACTCCGAACTCTACTAGATAATTATATCATAATCAAATAAAGAAATTAAAGCATTTATGATATAATAAAAACAAATAAGGAGTTATTATGAAAAGATTTAATATGATTGATGAAAAATTCATATGTGAAAATTGTAATAAAGAAGTAGAACCTTTAGGATATACAGCTAGAGATCATTGCCCATATTGTTTATATTCTAAACATGTAGATATTAATCCTGGAGATAGAGAGAATACTTGTAAAGGATTATTAAAACCAATTGGTATAGAAAAACATAAAGATACATATAAAATAATTTATAAATGTAATAAATGTAATAAAGAACATAAAAATATAATAGCTAAAGATGATAATATGGAAGAAATAATAAAAATTTCACAAATAAACTAAAAAAGACACTCAGTGTCTTTTTAATTTTTAGGTTTAAATACCAAACTAAATATAAAAGAGAATACGATAGCTAGAGTTATACCAGTAGCAGTTAAATCAAACATACCCATAAATATTCCCATCATTCCATAAGTTTCAGTTTTAGCTAAAGCAGCATGAACTAAAGAATGTCCAAAAGATGTAATAGGAAGTAATGCCCCTCCACCTACATTAGAAATAATAATATCATATATATCAAAAATATCTAGAAATGCTCCTAAAATGACAAATAAGGATGTAACATGTCCTGGAGACCAATCTGTTAAATTTAAAATAATTTGAGCAATTGCACATACTAATCCACAAAATAAAAATGATTTTAATAATAACATTATATAACCTCCAAACTAATAGCATGAGCAATACTATAAATATTTTCTCCCTGGTGAATAGAAGTTGGAGAAAAAAGTGCACCAGTAGCAATCAATAATACTCTTTTTAATTTTTTCTTTTTTAGCTCTTCATAGATATATCCATAGTTAACTAATGCACTACATACTGGTCCAGATCCACCAGCATGTACTTCAGTTTGTTTATTTAAATCATAAAGCATTACTCCACAGTCATTATAATTATTTAAGTCATATCCATACTCTTTTAAATAATCTTTTATTATTTCTTTACCATACTTACCTAAGTCTCCAGTTAGTATTAAATCATAATAAGATGGACTTCTACCAGTTTCTTCAAAATGAGTTTTTAAAGTCTCAAATACAGCAGGAGCCATTACTCTTCCCATATCATTAACATCACTTT